>JAIXVH010000308.1 GCA_027483125.1 Acetobacteraceae bacterium
CACCACGCCAGCGTCGAGACCGAATCCTGGACCGAACGCCCCGATGGTTCGGCGCGCGTGGACTGCACCATCTATGTCAGCCGCGCCGGGCAGAAGGCGATCATCATCGGCGATGGCGGGCGCACGGTGAAGGAGATCGGCCGGCGGGCGCGCGAAGAGCTGGTGCGTCTGCTGGAACGGCCGATCCATCTCTTCCTGAACGTGAAGGAACGCCAGGGCTGGGATGAGGAGCGGGCGCGCATCCGGGCGTTGGGTCTCGACGACGCATAGGGCGCGGCGTTCAGCTGACGCGACGCCTGGGCTGTTCAACCGCGCCGCCCTGGTCTTCAATGCCTGCGCCAGCACAGGAAGGCCCCCCCGGATGACCATCAGAAGGCTGCTGCTGGGGGCTTGCCTGGCCGTGCTCGCCGCGAGCCCGGCCTGGGCGCAAGAGGGTTTTCGCTCACCCACCGGCAACATCCATTGCAGCGCCATCGCGCAGGAATTGCGCTGCGACATCGGCGAGCGCAGCTACCGCCCACCGCCACCGCGCCAACGCAACCCCGAGTGCGATTATGGCAGTTCCGTCGGGATGAATGTGACGGGGCCGGCCGAAATCCTGTGCATCACCGATACGGCGTTCAATCCGGGCCATCATGTGCTGCCCTATGGCAGTTCATGGCAGCGCCAGGGCTTCACCTGTTTCTCGGAGCAGACCGGCGTGCGCTGCGTCAACCGCGATGGGCGCGGTTGGGAATTGTCGCGCGCCAGGCTGACCATCCTGTAGAGGGGCCACCCTGGCATGGGCTGCGTGCCCATCGCCGGGGAGACGGCCAGCCGGTCGCGCGGCTCCGGCTGGACACTGCGCACCACCCGCGCCAGCCTTCCTCAAACACCGGAGGAAGCGAGGCGTGGCATCACCGCTGCACCCCGATTGCATCACCCTGCTCGAGATGGCGCGCCGCGCCGGCCGGCCGCGCATCGAGACGCTCGAGCCACCCGCCGCGCGCGCGCAATACCTGGCCGGCAAACCCAGCTTGCAGGCCGAACCACCGCCGATCGGCGCCGTGCGCGACATCGCGGGGCCAGGCTTCGCCATGCGGCTGTATCGCCCGCTGGATGCCGAGGGCGCGCTGCCCTGCCTGGTCTTCGCCCATGGCGGCGGCTGGGTGATCGGCGATCTCGACAGCCATGACAATCTGGCGCGCATGCTCTGCCACCAGGCACGCTGCGCGGTGCTGGCGGTGGATTACCGGCTGGCGCCCGAACACCCGTTTCCGGCGGCGGTCGACGACATGGCGGCGGCGGTGCGTTTCGCGCAGGAACATGCGGCGGCGCTCGGCATCGATGCCACGCGGCTGGCGGTGGGTGGTGACAGCGCGGGCGGGAATCTCGCCGCCGTCGCCGCCATCATGGCGCGCGACGGCGCGCTGCCGCCGCTGCGCCACCAATCGCTGCTCTACCCCTGCACCGAGATGGCCGCGACCCACCCGAGCTGCTCGCGCTTCACCGAAGGCCTGCCGCTGGTGGCCAGTACCATGCACTGGTTCCGCAACCACTACGCGCCGCATCCGGCGATGTGGGAGGATTGGCGCGCCTCGCCGCTGCGCGCGGCATCGCTCGCCGGCACCGCGCCGGCCTTCGTGCTGACCGTGGGCCATGATCCGCTCTGCGATGAGGGCATTGCCTATGCGCGGCGGCTGGAGCGCGAGGGCGTGCGGGTCGCGCATCTGCATGCGGCCGATCTGCTGCACGGCGCGCTCACCATGACCGCGGTGATCCGCCCGGTGCTGGATGTGATCGCCATGGCGAGCGCGGCCCTGGCGCGGGACCTGCAAGCATGATGCTGGCCGGCAAGGTGGCGCTGGTGACGGGCGCTGCCTCGGGCATCGGGCGTGCGACGGCGCTGCTGATGGCGGCCGAAGGCGCGCGCGTGGTGGCCGCCGATATCGATGCCGATGGTGCCGCCGCGACCGCCGGCGTCATCGCGCAGCAAGGCAGCGAAGCGCTGGCGGTGACCGCCGATGTCACCGATGACGCGCAGGTGGCGGCGATGGTCGCGGCCACGCTGGCGCGTTTCGGCAGGCTCGATTGCGCCTTCAACAATGCGGGCGTGGCCCCGCGTGAGGCAGCGCCGCTCGCGGCCATCGATCCCGCCGAATGGCAGCGCGTGATCGCGGCCAATCTGACCAGCGTGTTCCTGTGCCTGCGGCACGAGATTCCGGCGATGATCGCGGGTGGTGGCGGTGCCATCGTCAACACCGCTTCCATTGCCGGCCGCATCGCGCTGGCCCAGGCGGGCGCCTATGTCGCGGCCAAGCATGGCGTGATCGGGCTGACACGCAACGCAGCACTCGACCACGCGCGGGATGGCATTCGCGTCAACGCCGTCTGCCCCGGTTTCGTGGAGACGCCGCTGGCCAGCCGCGGCATCGAGCGCCGGCGCGCGGCCATCCTGGCGCGCGTGCCGATGGCGCGGATCGGTGAGCCCGCGGAGATCGCGCAGCTGGTGGTCTGGCTGTGCTCGGAGCGGGCGAGCTTCGTCAATGGCGCGGATGTCGCGGCCGATGGCGGGCATGTGGCCAATTAGAGCATTTTCAAGCGAAGCGGACACGCGTAGCGACTCGGAAAATGCGGCAAAGCAAAGAGCTAGACCGGTTGAACCGCATATGATTGCTGTGAAACCGGTCTAGCCGGGTGGTGAAAAGCCGGTGGCCTGGTCGGCATGGGTGCCGCCAGTACACCCCCCTCTTCAGGAGGGCTCTATCCCAGACATGAAGGGCGTCGCGGGGCGCAGGTCAAACCCTGCTGCCCGACTGCCACGCCATGCAGTGATGCAACCTTCGCCGCGTCTGGGAGTCTTTGAAGGGTCAACAGCTTCAGGGATGTTTCAGATGACCGCTCCACGCCTTCTCATGCCGATGGCAGCGCTCGCACTCGCCCTTGGCGGCTGCGGCCAGTCCACCAGTGACAGGCTGCTCTCCGGCGCTGGCCTGGGTGCCGCGGGTGGGGCGGTGATCGGTGCCGCGACAGGCGGCAATCCGCTCGCCGGTGCGGCGATCGGCGCGGTCGGCGGCGCTGCCGTCGGTGCCCTGACCACACCCTCGCAGGTCAATGCCGGTCGCCCCGTCTGGCGCCACCGGCAATGAGCGGCACGGCACCGCCGTCGATCGGAAACCTCGCCCGTGATGGCGCGATCTGAACGGGCTGTTTCAGCCCGTTCCATGACCAGGCCTTGCACCCAAGAATCGCGATTTTTCTTCGAACCAATCGGTCGAGAAAAATCTCTGGCGCCGCGCTCCCGACGCGGCGGGATCAGCGCGGTTCGGCTCAGCGCCGGCAGGCTTGTCTTGTCGCCGGCGGCCGCGCTCTCGCCCCAAGTTTTTCAACATCTTCATCGGTCCCGACAATCCTGTCGGTCCGCGTGATGCTCCAGGAGACGACCCCATGACCCCTCCCTCCCCCTTCCTTCGCGCAGCCTTGTTTGGCGTGCTCGCGCTCGCCCCCGGCCTGGCTCTGGGCCAGACCGCCCCCACCACCCCGCCGGCGCCAACCATCCCGATGGCGCAGCCGGCAATGCCTGGCGCCGCACCGGCCCCGGCATTCACCGGCGCTGCCCCATCGCTCGCCGCCCGTCCCGCCATGCCCAGCCGCGCCACCAATGACCAGCGGACCAGCAAGATCGTCGGCGCCGATGTGTTCAATGAAGCCGGTACCAGCGTCGGTTCGGTGGACGACCTGATCCTGGGCAGCGGTGGTGCGGGCATGACCGCGGTGTTGTCGGTGGGCGGCTTCCTGGGCATCGGCGCGCGTCTGGTCACCGTGCCGATGAGCGAATTGCGCTACAACCAGCAGACCAGCCGCTGGATGCTGCCCGGCGCCACCCGCGAGACACTGACCGCGCGCCCGGCCTTCAGCTATGAGCCGCGTGGCTGAGGCAGGCCTTATCCATAGGCCGCGTGCAGCCGCCCGCGCAGTTCGGCGCGGGCGCGGTGTACGCGGCTCTTGATTGTGCCCACCGCGCAACCGTCATGCCGTGCGATGACCTCGTAGGTCGTGCGGCCATCAGCGGCCAAGGTCAGCACGCGTTGCGCCGGCGCGGGGAGCTGCGCGAATTGCCGTCGCAGATCGCGCAGTTCCAGCCGCTCGGTCTGGGCCGCATGGGTGCTGTGCGCCTGTGGGTCCTGTTCGTCGAGGCTGACGAAGCGACGCCGGCGGACCAGGCAGTCGCTGAGAAAACGGTTGCGCAGGATGGTGAAGGACCAGCCGCGGAAACTGGTGCCGGGCGTGAAGCGGTCGGCGGCGGCCAACATGCGTGAGACACTGTCCTGCACCAGGTCATCGGCATCCTCGCGGTGCCGCGCGAGTGTGCGTGCATAGCCGCGCAAGGCGGGCAGGACGGCCAGGAGTTCGGCGTAAAAATCCCATCCGGCTGGGATGGCGGGGCGCGGTGTGTTCCGCGGCGGGCTGCGGCACGGCTGCATGGGGGTTCTGCCTGGGGTGGGCCGCGCGTCCCAGGGCTTGGTTCGTCGCGGCATCGGCAGCATGGCCAGTGGCGGGCAAGGCCCGGTAGAATCGGAATCTACCGAGCCTGTTGCGGTCAGAGGCGTCCGGTCGCCGCCAGCACGACGACGATGATCAGCACGACGCCCAGCACGCTCACGCCGCCATGGCCGAAGCCATATCCATAGCCGCCGAAACGGCCGCTGAAGCCGCCCAGCAGCGCGATCAGAAGCACGATGATCAGAATGGTGCCCAGTGACATGGCAGCCTCCCTTCCTGTGTTGGCCGCGTCAGACGCGGCGGTTCATGAATGTGAGGACCAGGCCCGCCATGATGGCGATCGCGCCACCCAGCAGGTACCACATGGTCCGGTCAGTGTAGTTGCCGGTCAGTGCCTCGGTCACCTGCTCCACCGGTGCGCGTGAGGCATTGAAGCCCAGCACCATCAGAAGCAGGCCCATGCCCAGCAGGGCGAAGCCGATGATCGCCTTGGTCGTCATGATGAACCCTCCACAAGCGGCCGAACGGACGCCTCGTGGAACGCAACGCCACACCCGGCCCAAGGTTGCGCATGCAACCTTCATGGCGCTGCGTCGTTGACGCTGCATGGGCCTGTCCCAGGCCACGCGCCGCGCGTGGCCGGGCAGGCCCGGTTGATCCGGGGACATACGACATGATCAGGATTTCGGGCTTCGGCCTGCCGGCGATTGCACTGGCCAGCCTGCTGACGGCGGCCTGCGAAGGGCCGCCCGACGGCACCCGCGGCAATCCGCCCGGCACGGCCGTGATGCGCAGCATCGACCGGGAGGCCGGGACCAATAACTCCGGCGCCTTCCCCTCGCAGACCGACGGCACGGCGGCCAACCCCACTGGCACCGCGGCAGGGCGCGCGCTGGACCGCGCGGCGGGGACCAACACCTCCGGCGCATATCCGATGCAGTCGGACGGCATGCCGGGCAATCCGCGCGGCACAGCGACAAGCCGCGCTTTGAACAACACTCGGCCCGCGCGCTGAGCCTGGCCTGACGCCTGGGCTAAAGCAGGCTGTGTTCACAAGCGTTCACACAGCCTGCTCCAGCTCTTTGTGGAGAGCGGGATTCAGCGTTTTCGGTGATTCCACCTCAACGCATCCCGCTCTAACCCAGGCGTCAGGGACGCATCACAGGCGGCCGAACAGCGCCGCCGTGTCGCTCATGCGGTTCGAGAAGCCCCATTCATTGTCGTACCAGCCCATGACGCGCACCAGCTTGCCGCCATCCAGGCTTTGCGTCTGGGTGGCGTCGAAGGTGCAGGACATGGGGTTGGTGTTGAAGTCGATGGAGACGAGCTGCTCGGTCTCATAGCCCAGCACGCCCTTGAGCGCGCCGCCGGCGGCTTCGGCCATCGCGGCGTTGACCATGTCCTTGGTCACGCCATCGGTCGCCAGGTTCACATCCAGCGACACCAGCGAGACATTCGGCGTGGGCACACGAATGGCGGTGCCGTCCAGCTTGCCCGCCAGTTCCGGCAGCACCAGGCCCACGGCCTTGGCCGCGCCCGTGCTGGTCGGGATCATGCTGACCGCCGCCGCGCGCGCCCGGCGCAGGTCCTTGTGCAGCGTATCGACCGTGTTCTGGTCGCCGGTATAGGCATGGATCGTGACCATATAGCCGCGCAGCACGCCCCACTTGCCATGCAGCACATGCACCATCGGCGCCAGGCAGTTGGTGGTGCAGGAGGCGTTGGAGACGACGGTCATGTCCTTCGTCAGCACGCCATGGTTCACGCCATAGACGATCGTCGCATCCACCTCATCGGCGGGTGCGGAGATCAGCACCTTGCGCGCACCGGCAGCCATCAGCGGCGCGGCCTTGGCCTTGGTGGTGAAGATGCCCGTGCATTCCAGCGCGACATCGACGCCCGTGAAGGGCACCTGCGAAGGATCACGCTGCGCGCTGACCTTGATCGGGCCCCATGTGCGCGCGCCCTTGCTGATCACCAGCGCGCCGTCCACCACCTTCACCTCGCCATCGAAGCGGCCATGCACGCTGTCGTATTTGAACAGATGGGCATTGGCCTCGGGGCTGCCGAGATCGTTGATGGCGATGCACTGCACGTCATCGCGCCCGCTTTCGATCATCGCGCGCAGAACCAGGCGGCCGATGCGCCCGAAGCCGTTGATCGCAACCTTCACTGCCATGTTTTTCTTCCCTAACCCAGGCGTTTGCGTACTGCCGCGACCACCGCGGCGGGTGTGATGCCGAAATGCTCGTAGAGCTTCTCGGCGGGCGCGGATGCGCCGAAGCCGGTCATGCCGATGAAGGTGCCATCCGACCCCAGCAGCGCTTCCCAACCGAAGCCGATGGCGGCCTCCACGCCGAAGCGGGGGGCCGTGCCCAGCACATCGGCGCGGTATGCGCCGGGCTGGGCCGCGAAGGCTTCCCAGCAGGGCAGGGAGACGACGGCGGTGGGGATGCCTTCGGCCTCCAGCGTCTCGCGCGCGGCGATCGCGATCATCACCTCGCTGCCGGTGGCGATGAGGGTGGCCCGCCGCGGCCCGGAAGCCTCGGCCAGGACATAGCCGCCGCGGGCGGAGCGGTTCTCGCCGGCATCATCGCGCAGCGCCGGCAGGCCCTGGCGCGACAGCGCCAGCACCGAAGGACCATCCGCGCGGCGCACCGCCATTTCCCAGCATTCGGCGGTTTCCATGGCGTCGGCGGGACGCATCACCCAGCAATTGGGGATGGCGCGCAAGGCGGCGAGCGTTTCCACCGGCTGGTGCGTCGGCCCGTCTTCACCAAGGCCGATGCTGTCATGCGTCAACACATGGATCGCGCGCGTCTTCATCAGGGCGGCCAGGCGCAGGGCAGGGCGCAGATAATCCGAGAAGATCAGGAAGGTGCCCGAATACGGGATCACGCCGCCATGCAGCGCCATGCCGTTCATGGCCGCTGCCATGCCATGTTCGCGCACGCCCCAATGCATGTAGCGGCCGGAGAAATCCCCGGGCTTCACGGCGGCGATGCCCTTCACATCGGTGTTGTTCGACCCCGTCAGGTCGGCACTGCCGCCGACCATTTCCGGCACCGAGGGCACCAGCGCGGCGAGTGCCTGCTGCGAGGCCACGCGCGTCGCGAGCTTGGGCTTGGAGGTGGCGATGGCGCTGCGATGCGCGGCCAGCGCCTCGGACCAGTTCTCGGGCAGACGGCCGGCCATGGCGCGTTCGAATTCCGCGCGCATCGGGTGCCTCGACAACCGCTTCAGCCAGGAGCGCCGTGCCCCGCCACCGCGTGCGCCGGCCGTCTCCCAGGCTTCCTTGATGCCGGCGGGGATTTCGAAGGCCGGGTGGTTCCAGCCCATGGCCGCGCGCGCGCCGGCGATTTCATCGGCGCCCAGGGGCGCGCCGTGGCTGGCCGCGGTGCCCGCCTTCTTCGGTGCCGCAAAGCCGATGATGGTGTGGCATGCGATGATGGAAGGCTTGCGGTTGCGCACCGCCCAGCTCAACGCGCCCGTCAGCTGCGCCGGGTCATGTCCGTCCACGCGCTTGACCGCCCAGCCATAGGCCTGGAAGCGCTTGAGCACGTCTTCGGAGAATGACAACGACGTGTCGCCATCGATCGAGATGTGGTTGTCGTCCCAGAGCACGCAGAGCTTGTCGAGCTTGTAATGCCCGGCCAGCGAGGCAGCCTCGTGGCTGATACCTTCCTGGAGGTCGCCATCCGAGGCGATGACCCAGGTGCGGTGATCGACCAGCGACTTGCCGAAGCGCGCGGCCAGCATGCGCTCGGCCATCGCCATGCCGACGGCGGTGGAGATGCCTTGGCCGAGGGGGCCGGTGGTCATCTCGATGCCCGGGTGTTCGCCGAGTTCGGGATGGCCCGCGGTGATGCTGTGCAGCTGGCGGAAGCGCTTGAGGTCATCAATGCCGATGCCTGCATGCCCCGTGAGGTGCAGCAGAGCGTAGAGCAGCATGGAGCCGTGACCGGCTGACAGCACGAAGCGGTCGCGGTCGGGCCAGCGCGGGTCTGCGGCGTCGTATTTCAAGGCGCGGGTGAACAGCGCGGTCGCGGCATCGGCCATGCCCATGGGCATGCCCGGGTGGCCGGATTTCGCCGCCTCCACCGCATCCATCGCCAGCACCCGGATGGCGTCCGCCATGCGCCGATCTTCGGTCATGGGGCGGGCCAGCAGCGCGGCCTGGGCGGCGAGTGCGGGGTTGTCTCCCGTGGGGGCGGTGGTCAGGGCCAATGGGGGTGCCTTTGTCAAACGCGGCGCCCATCTAGCCCTGCCCCCGCCTTGCGGCAATGCTGCGGCCATGACGACACGCCAAGCATTGATTCACCGCGTTTCCATGCGCCACCCCGGCGATACCGCCGGCATCGAGGCGCTGTTCGATTCGGGCGCGCTGCGCCCCGAACAGGTCGTGGGTATCCTGGGCAAGACCGAGGGCAATGGCTGCGTCAACGACTTCACGCGCGCCTATGCGGTGCAATCGCTGGAACACATGCTGGCCCGGCGCGGCGGCCGCGATGATGTGGCGATGGTGATGTCCGGCGGGACGGAGGGCGGCTTGTCGCCGCATTTCCTGGTCCTCGCGATGGGCGAAGCCGCGGCGCCGCACGCCCATGGCGCGCTGGCCATCGGCACCGCCTTCACGCCCGAATTGCCGCCCGAGGCGCTGGGCCGCATGGGCCAGGTGGAGGCCACCGCCGCTGCGGTGCGCGCGGCGATGGACCAGGCCGGCATCACCGACCCCGCGGATGTGCATTACGTGCAGGTGAAATGCCCACTGCTCACCAGCGCGCGCATTGCGCTTGCAGCGGCCCCGGTCGCCACGCATGACACCTACCATTCCATGGGGCTGTCGCGCGGCGCCTCGGCGCTGGGCGTGGCGCTCGCGCTGGGCGAGATCGCGGCCGTGACGGATGCGGCGGTGGGGGCGGATTGGTCGCTGTTCTCGGGTGTGGCGTCCTGCTCGGCGGGCGTGGAGCTGACGCGCAATGAGGTGATCGTGCTGGGCATGTCGCGCGGCTGGGCGGGGCCTTTGGCGATCGGCCATGCGGTGATGGCCGACGCGATCGACCTGCCGGCGGTGCAGGCGGCACTGGGCGCCGTGGGCATTGCCGCCGCCGGCCAGCTGGATGCGGCTGCGCGCGAGCAGGTTGTCGCCGTGCTGGCCAAGGCCGAGCCCAGCACCACCGGCCTGATCCGCGGCGCACGCCACACCATGAATGATGACAGCGACATCAACGCGACACGCCATGCACGCGCGGTGGTGGGCGGCGTGATCGCGGCCGCCATCGGGCGGACGGAGCTGTTCGTCTCAGGCGGCGCGGAGCATCAGGGGCCGGATGGCGGCGGGCCGGTGGCGGTGATCCGCCACCGCTGAAGGCTTCAACCCTTCAGGTCCTCCGAGAGGATGGTGATGGTCACGTGATAGGCGAGGTCGCCGTCATCATCGTCACGGTCCACGGTGCCGATGACCTCCTCGCCGGCCATCAGTTCCACCGGCATGCCGCGGCGCACCGGCGCGCGGATGGTCAGCTTGGGTGAGCCGGTGAGGCGACGGAGTTCGGCCTGGACGGCCTGGATTTCGGCGGGTGTCATGCCACCCCGATAGCGCCGGGTGCGAGGTTTCGCCAGTCCTGGTATCATGGGCCCATGGCGCTCCCGCCCAACTTCCTGGACGAATTGCGCGCGCGCACCCCGCTCGCGCCGTTGATCGGGCGCGCCACGCGGCTGACCCGCTCGGGGCGCAACTGGAAGGGTTGCTGCCCGTTCCACAACGAAAAATCGCCCTCCCTCTATGTGTATGACGACCATTTCCACTGCTTCGGCTGCGGCGCGCATGGCGATGCGATCAGCTTCGTCATGCAGCGCGAGGGCGCGGCCTTCATGGAGGCGATCGAGCGGCTATCGACCGAAGCCGGCCTGGAAGTGCCCAAACCCAGCCCGGAGGCCGCCCGCCGTGAGGCCCGCGCGCGTGACATGCATGGCGTGCTGGCCGCCGCCGAGGCCGCCTTCACCCGCCGCTTGCACACGCCCGAGGGCCGGCCGGCGTTGGACTATCTGCGCCGCCGGGGCCTCTCGGACGAGACCATCGCCCGTTTCGGCCTGGGCTGGTCCGGCGAGGGGCGCGGCGCGCTGGCCGCCGAATTGCGCGAACAGGGCATCGAGCCGGGGCAGTTGCTGGAAGCCGGGCTGATGCAGGAGCGCGAGCGGGGCCTGGTGGACCTGTTCTTCAACCGGGTCATGTTCCCCATCCGCGACCGGCGCGGGCGGACCATCAGCTTCGGCGGCCGGATCTTGGGCGATGGCCAGCCGAAATACGTGAACGGCCCGGAAAGCCCGGTGTTTTCCAAGCGCCGCAGCCTCTACGGCCTGGATCTGGCGCGCGAGGGCGTGTTTCGCGGCGCGCGGCTGGTGGTGGCCGAGGGCTATATGGACGTGATCGCGCTGCACCAGGCGGGCTTCACCGGCGCGGTGGCGCCGCTGGGCACCGCGCTGACGCAGGAGCAGATCGAGGCGCTTTGGGCGGTCAGCCCCGAGCCGGTGCTGTGCCTGGATGGGGATGCCGCGGGCGCTCGGGCCATGGCGCGCGCGGCCGAGGTGGCGCTGCCGCTGCTGACGCCCGAACGAACCCTGCGCTTCGCCACCCTGCCGCAGGGCGAGGACCCGGACAGCCTGGTCAAGCGCGGTGCGCCCGCCATGGAATCGGTGCTGGGGTCCGCGCGGGGCCTGGCGGATGCGCTGTTCGACATGCTGCGCGAGGGCCGCGCGCTGACCGGCCCCGAGGAACGCGCCGCCTTCCGCAAGCGCCTGGTCGATGCGGCCGCGACCATCGCCGACAAGGGCCTGGGTTCGGAATACCGGCGCGCCTGGCTGGACCGGTTCTTCGCGCTCGGCCGGCGCGGCCCGGCGCCGGCGCCGCGCAGCGCGGGCCGGCCGGTGCCGGGTGCGGCCACCCGCCCCGCCCAGGCCCGCGCGCTGCTGGCCACACTGCTGCACCACCCCTGGCTGCTGGCGGACCTCGATGAGGCGCTGGCCATGCTCGACCTGCCCGAGGGCCATGCCGCGCAATTCAGGGATGCGCTGCTGGAATTGCCCCCGGGCCTTGA
>JAIXVH010000389.1 GCA_027483125.1 Acetobacteraceae bacterium
GGCCGCATGCGCTGTTCGTGGGCTATGCGCCGGCGGACAACCCGCTCTATGCGATCAGCGTGATCGTGGAGCATGGCACCAGCGGCTCGGGGGCTGCGGCACCGCTGGCGCGCGATGTGTTGTTGGATACCTTCAACCGGTTCCGCAGCCCGCCTGGGCCGCGTGTGGCGGAGGGGCGGACATAATGTCGCAGGTCTTCGAGAAACGCCTGCTGACGCGCGATCGCGGGGTGGGGATCCTGCAGAAGCTGTGGCGCATCCCCTGGCTGTTCCTGTTGTTGCTCTGTGCGGTGGCGGCGGTGGGGTATGTGGCGCTGTATTCGGCGGGCTCCGGCAATCCGGACCTTTACGCCAACAAGCATGCGCTGCGCTTCGGCTTTTGCCTGGTCATGGTGCTGTGCATCGGGCTGCTGGATATCCGCATCATCCAGAAGCTGGCCTGGCTGGGCTATGCGGGGGCGCTGGCGCTGCTGGTGCTGGTGGAATTGCGCGGCACGGTGGGCGGCGGCGCGCAGCGCTGGATCGACCTTGGCCCCATCCAGCTGCAACCCTCCGAGGCGATGAAGATCATGCTGGTGCTGGCGCTCGCCAGCTGGTTCTCGCGCGCCAGCTGGGAGCGTATCGGCAACCCGTTATTCCTGATCCCGCCGGCGATCGCGGTGCTGCTGCCGGTGGCGCTGATCTTCAAGCAGCCGAACCTTGGCACGGCGCTGATCACCGGCATGCTGGGCGCGGTGATGTTCTGGACCGCGGGCGTGCGCTGGTGGAAATTCGCCGGCGGCATCGCGGCGGCGGCGGCGGCGGCACCCGTCGTCTATGATAATCTGCGCGACTATCAGCGCCAGCGCATCCTGACCTTCCTGGACCCCGAGGCCGATCCGCTGGGGGCGGGCTATAACATCATCCAGTCCAAGATCGCGCTGGGTTCGGGCGGCATTTGGGGCAAGGGCTTCCTGCAAGGCACGCAGGGGCACCTGAACTTCCTGCCGGAGAAGCAGACCGACTTCATCTTCACCATGATCGCCGAGGAATTCGGCCTGGTGGGCGCGCTGGTGACACTGGCGCTGCTGCTGGGCGTGGTGGCCTTCTGCTTCCTCACCGCCTTCCGCAGCCAGCACCAGTTCGGCCGGCTGCTGGCGGTGGGGCTCGGCACCAACTACTTCCTCTACATTTTCGTCAATGTGGCGATGGTGACGGGCAGCATTCCCGTGGGTGGCGTGCCCTTGCCGCTGATCAGCCATGGGGGGTCGGCCATGCTGACGGTGATGGTGGGCTTCGGGCTGCTGATCAGCGTGCATGTGCATCGCGATACGGAGATGGGTGCCACGCGCGAATGACAGCCCATGGGGCTGGACAGGGCGGATGCTTGGTGTAGAAGCCGCGCCGGTGGGGCGCATAGCTCAGTTGGTAGAGCAGCTGACTCTTAATCAGCGGGTCCTAGGTTCGAGCCCTAGTGCGCCCACCAATCCTTTCAAATCGTTTCTCCACGTCTCATCATGAGCCTTTGGGCTGGATGATGCGCGCACCTGCGCGGGCTGACCGCGCCAGTCTCGGCCATCGGTCCTGCATTGGCGCAACCGCAAGAATGGCCTCGCTCAGGAACAGGGCACTGTTGTGCGCTGTGCACCTGTGCGCCGGGCCCCGGTTTGTTTCACATGGCAAGTCCAGATAGGCTCCGGCTGTAAGACACATGGTTTGATGATGATGAAACTCGCGATCCTCGGCCTCGGCATCATGGGCGAAAGGCTGTTGCGCGCCGCCCTCGCGCACCCCGGCACCACCATTGCCGCCCTATGGGACCCCGCGCCGGAGGCCACCGCGCGGCTGGCGGGCATCGACGCCAGCCTCAGCATGGCACCGAGCGCTGAGGCCGCGATCGCCGTGGCCGATGCCGTCTATGTCGCCTCCCCGCCGGCCTCGCATATCGCGCATGGCCGCGCGATCCTGGGCGCGGGGAAATCGCTGTTCCTGGAGAAGCCGCTCGCCTCGGATGTTGCGGCGGCGCGGGAGTTTGTCGCCTGGGCCCAGGGGCAGCGCGCTGCTGTGAACTTCCCCATGGCCTCCTCGCCCGCAACAGCGCAGTTGCTGCGCTGGCTGCCCGAGATCGGCGACGTGCGTTCCATTGAGATCAGCTGCGCCTTCGCCCACTGGCCGCGCGGCTGGCAGCAGGCCGCCGCATCCTGGCTCGCCAAGCGCGCGGAGGGCGGCTTCACGCGGGAGGTCGTCTCGCATTTCCTCTTCCTCGCACAGCGCGTGGGCGGGCCGCTCAAGCTTCTGGAGGGCAGTGCCGAATATCCGCCGGGCGATGGCAGCGAGATCGCATCGCGCGCGCGGCTGCTGGCAGGCGCCGTGCCCGTGAACTTCACCGGTGCTGTCGGCGGCACCGAACTGGATGAGACGAATGAGACCCGCCTGGTCGGCACACAGGGCCAGATCCGCCTGCGCGACTGGTCCTATGCGGAGAAGCTCGGCGCCGATGGTGCCTGGCAGCCGGCCGCCGATGCGCTGCCCAACAGCGCCATGCGGCCGCTGACGCTGGCGGGCCAGCTGGACAAGCTCGCCGCCCTCACCCGCGGCGAGGCCACCACGCTCGCCACGCTGGAGGAGGCCTTGGCGGTGCAGGAGGCGGTCGAGGGAATTCTCAACGGCGGCAGCCTGGCGGGCTGACCGCCAGCGCAGGCTCAGGGCGCGGGCACCAGCTCCGTCTCAAACTCCGCCGGGCTCGTGATCTCGATCAGTTCCAGGTCATCGCTATGCGCGATCTCCCGGTGGCGGATCATGGGCGGTTGCAGCACGGTGGTGCCGGCGCGCAACTCCACCTCGCCGATGTCTTCGTACTCGAAGCGCACCCAGCCCTTCAGCACCACCACGAACTGGAAATCGAGCTTGTGCAGGTGCCATTGCGGCTGCGCGTGCTCGCCCGGGATCGCGCGGATCACATGCGCGCCGAAGCCGCCCTTGGTCTCACCGGCGACGCCGAGGTCGCGGTATTCGAAGAAGGCACGCAGACCGCGCGTGAAGCCGTCCTGGTCGGCATGGCGGACAACGGTCCCCATCAGCTCATCTCCACCGCGACATGCTGGCGGAAGGCCGGGCGCTTGAGCAGCCGCTGGTACCAGGCCTCCAGCCGCGGCATCGGCGCGCGGGTGATCGGCAGTTGGAACCAGCGATGCAGATAGGGGCCGAGTGCCATATCGGCCAGGCCGAAGCCGCCGGCCAGATGGTCGCGCCCCTCCAGCGCCGCATCCACCATGGCCCACAGCGCCTCCGCCCGGTCGCGCGCGACATGGGTGGCGGCCCAGTCGCGCTGGTCCTTCGGCGTGCGGACATAGGTGAAGAAGATGGTGGTCATGGGCGCGTTCAGGCTGGCCTGCTGCCAGTCCATCCAGCGCTCGGCATCGGCGCGCGCCCGCGGGTCCACCGGGTGCAGCGAAGACCCGCCCTGCGTCGCGCACAGATAGCGCAGGATGGTGTTGCTCTCCCACATGGTGAAGCCATCGGCCTCGACGATGGTGGGCACCGTGGCGTTGGGGTTCATCGCCAGGTACTCGGCATCCTTGGTGCGGCCGAAGGCGCCACCGGCATCGATGCGCTGGTATGGCACGGCGAGTTCTTCGCACAGCCAGACCACCTTCATCACATTCGACGAATTGGCGCGGCCCCAGATGGTCAGCATGGCATTCTCCTGCGCTGCGGGGCCAGCATGGGCTTGCGCCGCGCCGCGCGCAATTCCACACAGGCGGCATGTCGGTTCTGGTGATGCTGCTGGCGCTGGGCGCGCCGGTCTTCGCGAAGCTGTCGGAGGGCTGGTTCGACCTCGCCCCCTGCGAATTATGCCTGTGGCAGCGCTGGCCCTATTGGGCGGCGGCCGCCGCGGCGGGGCTGGCGCTCGCCTTGCCGCGCGCGCGGCCCTGGCTGCTGACGCTGGCGGCTGCGGGCGCGCTGCTCTCGGCCGCGATCGGGGCCTTCCACCTGGGGGTGGAGTGGCGCTGGTGGCCATCCCCCCTGCCCGGCTGCGCCGCCCCCCAGGCCGCGGGTGCCACGGTGGATGAATTGCTGCGCGGCCTGCGCGCCGCCCCGGCCAAGCCCTGCGATGAACCCGCCTTCCTGATCCCTGCCCTGCCGCTTTCCATGGCGGGCATGAACACCATCTATGGCTTGGCCCTGGGCGGTTTCGCGCTCTGGGCCGCACGCCGGAGAGACGCATGAGCACCACGCCCCGCCGCTATCTGGAAGAAGTGATCCGCGTGGA
>JAIXVH010000291.1 GCA_027483125.1 Acetobacteraceae bacterium
ACCTGCCCATTCTGCTGGACCCGCGCGGCGCTGCGGCCCGCGCATTCGGCGTGCGCGGCCTGCCCACCACGGTCATCATCAACCGCGCGCACCAGGAAACGGCGCGGCTTGAGGGCGAGGCGGTGTGGGACGACCCGGCGGTGTTGGCGGCGGTCCGGCGGCTGGCCGCTTAGGCGGGCACAGCGCCGCCTCGGCGCTCACATCGCGGCGGCGCGCAGCCCGCCTGGGGTCATGCTCACGCGCGGCAATTCGCACAGGTTGACGGGACCGAGTTCGATCGCGCGGCCATCATCGAACACCACGCGCAGCCGCGCGGCACCCGGGTTCACCGCGCGGAAGGCGCGCTGTTGGCCGGGTGCGAGCACGCCAGGTTCCAGCAGGTCCCGTGGGGAGCCGGCGTAGAGCTGCTCCACCACCTGGCGCGACTGGTTGGCGAAGGTGAATTCGCCCGCGCAATCCGCGCCGCGCGTGGTGGGGCCGCCGGGCACGCAGGCCGCCAGCGGCAAGAGCAATAGCAAGGCGCGCATCATGCAGGCTCCACGGGCGTTGGCGGGGTGCCGCCGGCCTCGATATCGGCGCCGGCGGCGAAGAGCAGGTCTTCCCGATAGCGCCCGGCGAGCAATTGCACACCCACCGGCCGGCGGCCGACCAGGCCGGTGGCGACGGCCAGGCCCGGCAGGCCCATCAGCGGTACGCCCAGCTGCGTCAGCTGTGCTTCCAGAATCTGCATGAAGCGCTCGAAGCCCAGCGTATCGGCCTGGTCATCGAAGGGCAGTTCGCCGGAGACCGGGCAGAGCGCCACCGGGTATTTCTCGAAGAACGCCATCCATTCGCGCAGCAGCGTGGCGCGGCGGGTCAGCGTGTTCATCAGCGCGGTGATGTCCGGCGGCGTCTGGCCATGCATCAGGTGGCGATGCACGGCGAGCGCGGGTTCGTCGCCCTCCTTCTCCACCGCGGCCATGCCGCCCATGTGGATGGACGCCATCCAGAGCAGCTTCTGCAGCTGTGCCGGTTCGCGCATGGGCGGCAGGTTGGCCATCTCGACGACGGTCCAGCCGCGATCCTGCAGGCGGCGCGCGGCATCGCGCAGGGCCGCTTCCACCGGCGCGTCCACGGGCATGCCATCCGGGCGGATGCACAAAGCGGCGCGCTTCGGTGCTTCGGGCAGGTCATGCGGCGCGGGCACCCACCAGGGGTCGCGGGCATCGCGCGCGCTCATCGCGTGAAAGGCCAGCTTCACATCGGCGATGCTGCGCGCCAGCGGGCCGGAGACGGACATGATCTGCCCCGCGATGTCGCGTTCCGGCAGCGAGGGGTTCCACACCGGAATACGCCCCAGCGTGGGCCGCAGCCCATGCACGCCGCAGGCATAGGCGGGGTAGCGCACCGAGCCGCCGATATCCGTGCCATGCGCGATGGCGCCGATGCCCGATGCCACGGCCGAGGCCGCGCCGCCCGATGAGCCGCCGGGCGTGATGCCCGCATCCCATGGGTTCTTCGTGTGGCCATGCAGCTTGTTGGACGTGAACCAGCGCACCGAAAACGCCGGCGTGTTGGTCCGCCCGATGATGATGGCGCCCGCGCGGCGCAGATTGGCCACCACCGGGTTGTCCTCGGGCGCCAGATGGTTCGCCTGCTGGGTCAGGCCATTGGTGGTGGCGTGGCCGGCCTGGTCGACATTGACCTTCACCGTGACCGGTACGCCGGCCAGCGGGCCTGGGTCCTCGCCGCGGGCGATGGCGGCATCCACGGCGGCGGCGGCGGCGCGCGCTTCGTCATGCAGCGGCTTGATGACGGCGTTGATGCGCGGGTTCACCGCATCGAGCCGCGCGAGCGCGGCGGCGGTGGCATCGAGGGCGGAGAGTTCGCGCGCGCGGACGCGGCGGGCGATCTCTGTGGCGGAGAGGGCGTGCAGCATGCGCGGCAGACTACGCCGGCGCGGCGCCGCCCGCCACCGGGTTGGTCAGGGTGCCGATGCCGTCGATGCTGACGCTGACTTCCATGCCCGGCCGCATCGGCAAGGCGCCGAGCGAGGTGCCGCAGGCGATGACATCGCCAGGCTCCAGCGCCACTTCGCGGCCGACCAGTTCGACGATGCGCGCGGGCGGGATGATCATGTCCGACAGCGCATAATCCTGCCGTACACGGCCGTTGAGTGCGACCTGCACGCGCGCGGTGGAGAGGTCGATCTCCGTCACGATGCAGGGGCCGACCGGGCCGAATGAGCGGAAGGATTTGGCGCGCGCCCATTGCGGGAAACTTGGGTCGGCGGGGAGCGTGTCGCGCGCGGTGACGTCATCGACGATGGTGTAGCCGAAGATGCTTTGGTCGCGGCCGATGACGATGCCGAGTTCGCCCTCGTAGAGCATCTTGCCCTCGGCGGGCGCGGTGATGGGCGCGCCGGGGCCGATGATGCTGGACGGCGCCTTCAGGAAATAGAGCGGGAAGTCCGTCTTGGCGTTGCCCTGCTTTTCGGCGAGCGCGTGGAAATTGTTCCACAGGCCGATGAACTGGCGCGGCCGCACGGGTGAAACCAGGGTGACGCTGGCGGCGGCGATGGGCGCGCCCTCCGGTTCCGGTGCGCCAAAAACATCACCCCTATAGGGCTGGATATTCTCGCCCAGCAGCGCGCCGAAACGCACGCCGCCATCGATCCAGACAACCCAGCCCGTCACGGCAGTTCCAGCACGTTCTTGGCGATGATGTTGCGCTGAATCTCGTTGGTGCCGCCATAGATGCTGGTCGGTCGCGCCTGGATGTAGAGCCCCGCGGGGTTGAGGTTGCGGTTGCCTTCCATCGGTTCCATCAGCCCCGCGTTTTCGGCGGCGATCGCCATCATGGTTTCCGTGATGCGCTGGAAAAGCTCGGACTGGATGATCTTCAACTGCGACACATCCGCGCCCAAGGGCTGCCCGCGCTTCAGCACTTCCACATAGCGGCCATAGAGCGATTTCAGGTCTGCCAGGTCAGCGCGGTGGCGCGCGTATTCCTGCCCGAAAACCGCGTCCTCCCACACACCCATGCGTTCGGCCAATTGCCGCAGCCGGGTCAGCGCATAGGCCGATTGGCGCGGCGAGCCGAGATAGATCCGCTCGAAGGAGAGCAGCGCCTTGGCCATGTCCCAGCCTTTGTTCAGCTGGCCCACCAGGTTCGCGCGCGGCACGCGGACATTGTCGAAGAACACCTCGCAGAATTCATCATGCATCTCGAGGTTGATGATCGGCCGCACGGTGATACCGGGCGTGTTCATATCCACCAGCAGGAAGGAAATACCCTCCTGCTTCTTCGCCGCCGGATCGGTGCGCACCAGCAGGAAGATCCAGTTCGCATCCTGCGCCAGAGTGGTCCAGATCTTCTGGCCATTCACCACATATTCGTCGCCATCCAGCACCGCGGATGTGCGCAAGCTGGCGAGGTCCGATCCGCTGTTCGGTTCGGAATAGCCCTGGCACCAGATATGCTCGCCCGAGAGAATCTTCGGCAGGAAATGCTGCTGCTGCTCGGCGGATCCGTAGCGGATCAGCAGCGGCCCCAGCATGATGATGCCGTGGTCATTGCTGCGCGCGCAGCCCCAGCGCTCCAGCTCCTCGGTGAAGATGATCTGCTTGGTGGGCGACAGGCCCAGGCCACCGAATTCGCGCGGCCAGCCGGGGCAGAGCCAGCCCTTCTCGGCCAGCTTGAAATACCAGGACTTGTTCTCCTCCCAATGCAGGCGCTTGGGCGGGTTGCGGATTTCGGCCGGGTAGTTCGCCTCGATCCAGGCGCGGATGTGCAGGCGGAATGCCTCGTCCTCCAGCGCGTTCAGATCGGCGGGTTCGATGGGCGTGATCGCGTTCATCTCAGGCCCCTTTGAACTTCGGCGTGCGCTTTTCCAGAAAGGCGGCACGGCCTTCGCGCGAGTCCTCGGTCGCGAACAGCGCCGCCTGGAAATGGCGTTCGACCTCCAGTGAATCATGCAGGCCCTGGGCCAGCATCTGCCGCGTCAGCGCGATCGGGCCTGGCGCCTGTTCCGCCAGGAAATGCGCCCGTTCCAGCGCCACAGTCAGCGCCTGGCCCTTCGGCACCACCTCATCCACCAGGTCGATCGCGGCCGCTTCAATGCCGGTGAACTGCTTGTGGTACAGCAGGATCTGCCGCGCCTTCGCCACACCCACGCGCTGCGGCAGCGTGAAGGGCAGGCCCAGATCCGGCATCAGCCCGATCTTGCCGAAACCCGCGCCCAGCCGCGCATCTTCCGCCGCGATCACGGTGTCGCAGATCAAGGCCATGGAAAGCCCCGCACCCACGCAATATCCCTCCACCGCCGCGACCAGCGGGAAGTTCCCGAAGGCCAAAAGCCGCGTCAGCCGATGCGTGCGCCGCATGCGCTCGCGCCCATCGACAATGCCGGTCACCGCCATGCCGGAGATATCGCCGCCCGAGCAGAAATGCCCGCCCGAACCGGTCAGCACCACCGCGCGCACGCCGGTCTCGCTGGCCTCTTCCAGCGCGTCTTCCAGCTCCTTGCGCAGCGGCATGGGCAGCGCGTTGCGCCGCGCCGGATAGTCTATGGTCAGCACCAGGACATCGCCCTGGCGTTCACGCAGAATGCGCATCACGGGCGCGTCCATCAGGCGTCCTCCGTCTCGGGGGTCAGGTCCATGAAGCGGGCGCGGTGCAGTGCCGCGCCGCCGAAAGCCGGTGCCAGCACCATCGCCTTCCGCAGATACAGGCCGACATCATACTGGTCGGTGTAGCCGATGCCGCCCGAGAGCTGCACGCAGTTCTGGCCGACGATCATCGCAGCCTCACTGGCGCGTGCCTTGGCGCGCGAACAGGCGGCGCGCGTTGGGTCCATCGCGGCTTCTTCCACCGCCGCGCGCGTCAGCGCGATGGGCAGCTTGGTGTCCACCGCCTTGTGCTGCAGCGCCTGGAATGTGCCGATGATCTTGCCGAATTGCTGCCGCGTGTTGAGGTAGGCGAGCGTCATCGCATAACCCGACTCCATCCCGCCCAGCAGATAGGCGGCAGTGGCCAGCGCGGCGCGGTCCAGCGCGGCGGCGACATCCGCGCGCCCGATGGCGCGGCCCGCGCCGGGGCGCAGCGTGCCCAGATGCCCGCCATCATGCGTGGCTTCGGTGGTGATCTCGCAATCGCGCGCATTCACCAGATGCAGCGCATCGCCCACCGGCAGCAGAACATGGGTGGCACCGGCCGCCATCGGCACGAAGCGCCGCGTGGCGGCGGCATCGGTGCAGACGGCCAGCGTGTTCGCGCGGTCCTGCCAGGCGGTCAGCACCACCGCCTCGCCGGCCAGCAATTGGGCGAGCACCTCGCGCTCGCCCGCCTCGGCCAGGAGCATGGCCGAGAGCACGCAGGGGATCAGCGGTTCGGGTGCCAGACCGCGGCCCAGCTCCTCGGCCAAGGCGCACATCTCGACCATGGACAGGCCGCTGCCGCCGGCTTCCTCCGGCACCAGCAGGCCGATCCAGCCGAGCGCGCCCATCTCCCGCCAGGCATCGGCGGAAAAGCCAGGCATGGTGCCACGCAACGCCCGCGCGCGCGCCACATCCAGAAAACCCGCCGCACTGTCGCGCACCATGCGCGCGGATTCCGCCTGGTCGTCGGACCATGGCGCGATGCCGGCTGCGCTGCTCATGTGCTGGTGTGCAGCTTGGCTGCCGATGCCGCCTGCGCCTGTTCCAGCGTGACGCCCGGCGCCAGATCCACCACCACGAAGCCGCGCGGCGTCACGTCGAAGACACCCAGATTGGTGTACACCCGCGTCACCGCGCGCAGCGCCGTCAGCGGATAGCCGCATTCGGGCACCAGCTTCGGGCGGCCATCCTTGGTGCTGTGGTCCATGATGACCCAGAGCCGCTTGGCACCCGCGCCCAGATCCATCGCGCCGCCCACGGCGGGCGCGCTGTCATTCTCGCTGGTCGCCCAATTCGCCAGGTCACCATTCTCGGCGACCTCGAACCCACCCAGCACACACAGGTCGATATGCCCGCCGCGGATCATCGCGAAGCTGTCGGCGTGGTGCACATAGGACCCGCCGGGCCGCAGCGTGATGGCCTGCTTACCGGCATTGATCAGCCAGGGATTCACCGCATCCGGCGCAGGCGCGGGGCCCATGCCGATGACACCATTCTCCGATTGGAAGATCACCTCACGCTCCAGCGGCACATGGTCGGCGATGGCGGTCGGCATGCCGATGCCGAGGTTGACCACCCAGCCTTCGGGAATATCGGCGGCGGCGCGCGCCGCCATCTCTGCACGGCTGTAAGGCATCGCTTTCTCCTCTCAGACCCAAGGGGCGCCGCGGTCCACCTGGACCACGCGCTGCACATAAAGCCCGGGCGTCACCACACGCTCCGGGTCCAGCTCACCCAATTCGCGGATATGCTGCACCTGCGCGATGGTCGTATCGGCGGCCATCGCCATCACCGGGTTGAAGTTCCGGCCGCTGTCCTTGTACGTGAGGTTGCCCCATCGATCGGCCTCCCAGGCTTCGATGAGCGCCACATCGGCGCGCAGCGCGCGTTCCATGATGTAGAGGCGGCCGTCGAACTCGCGCTCCTCCTTGCCGCGCGCCAGCAGCGTGCCCTGGGCCGTCGCGGTGTAGAAGGCGGGAATGCCGGCGCCAGCGGCGCGCATGCGCTCGGCCATGGTGCCTTGCGGTACGATCTCGAGCTCGATCTTGCCGGCCTTGTACAGTTCCTCGAACACCACCGAATTGGCGCTGCGCGGGAAGGAGCAGATGATCTTCCGCACCCGCCCCAATTCCATCAGCTTGGCCAGGCCCACGCGCCCGGTGCCGGCATTGTTGGCGACGCAGGTCAGGTTGGTGGCGCCCTGTTCGATCAGCGCCTCGATCAGCGCATCGGGCTGGCCCACGCTGCCGAAACCGCCGATCAGCACGGTCGAGCCATCCTTGATGCCGGCCAGCGCATCAGCCATCGACTGCACGATCTTGTTGATCATTCCGGCGTAAACTCCCTTGTTGTGCGCAAAAATGCGCCCACCGGCGCAGCCCGGCAAGCCCGCCTACAGCAGGCGTGTCAAGGCTGCGCCAGACGGCGCCGCCGCCAGAAACCCGAGATCGCCATCCCGCATCCGCTGGCCGGCCTCGATCACCGCGCCCATCGCGTGCCGGTACAGCGCCGCACCCACCGAAACCCGCCGGACACCCAGTGCAGCCAGCCTGGCCACCGGCAGCACGCCGCTGCGTGGACCGATCAGCACATTGACCGGCCTGGGTGCGACTGC
>JAIXVH010000483.1 GCA_027483125.1 Acetobacteraceae bacterium
CGCCACCACCCACGACCCCATGGCATGGGCGATCCGCCCGCACCGCACCGGCACCGCCGATGGCTGGCTGACGCTGATGGAAATCCACGCCGCCCACGCGCATATTGAGATCGGCAATATCTGGTTCAGCCCGCGCATGCAGCGCACCCGCGCGGCGACCGAGGCCATGTTCCTGCTGATGCGGCATGCGATGGAAGATCTGGGCTACCGGCGCCTGACGTGGAAATGCAACGCGCTGAACGCGCCCTCCATCCGCGCCGCCCACCGCCTGGGCTTCACCTATGAAGGCACTTTGCGCGACCTGCTCGTGGTCAAGGGCCGCGCGCGTTCCACCGCCTGGTTCAGCATCCTGGCTGAAGAATGGCCGGCCGTGGCCGCGCGCATCCATGCCTGGCTCGATGACAGCAACTTCGCGCCGGACGGTACCGCCAAGCGCAGCCTGGGATCGTGACGCCGCCTTCCCAGGCGCTGGGAATCGGGTTGGTGCTGCTCTCGGCTGCGGTGATGGCCACGGCACCCACCCTGGCGCGCCTGGCGTTCGAGGCCGGTTCCAACACGCTCACCGTCGTCACGCTCCGCACGCTGATCGGCGCGGTGCTGATGGCCGGCATGCTGGCCGCCTTCGCGCGCCCGGTGCTGCCGCCGCGCGCCGCCTGGCCAGTGGCGCTGCTGGGCAGCCTCTACTACGCGGCCATGTCGGTCAGCTTCATCGGCGCGGCGGGGCTGATCCCGGCGGGGCTGACGCTGCTGATCTTCTTCATCCACCCCATCATTCTCGCGCTGCACGCGCATTGGCGTGGCACCGATCGGCTGACCCCGCGCCGCGCCGCGCTGGCCTTGATGGCGCTGGCCGGCCTCGGGCTGGTGGTGGGCGATGTGGCGGGCAGCATCTCGGCCGCCGGCGTGGCGCTGGCACTGTTCTCGGCGCTGATGGTCTGCGGCGTGATCCTGTTCAGCGCGCGGCTGCGCCAGCACACCGGCAGCGTGCAGACCAGCCTGGCCTTCATGCTGTTCGCCGGGCCGGGCTTCGCGCTGGCCACCACGCTGGGCGGCGGCTGGGCCTTGCCGTCAGGCGCGCTGGGCTGGACGGCGGTGGTGGCCGCGGGCTTCTGTATCGCGATCGGACTGGCCGCGTTCTTCGCGGCCTATCGGCATATCGGCGTGCTGCGCGCGACCATGGTCTCCAACATCGAACCGCTGCTGGGCGTGTTCTTCGCCATGGCGGTGCTGGGCGAGACGCTGGATGCGGTGCAGTGGCTGGGCGCTGCGATGGTGATCGGCGCGCTGGTGCTGCTGGAATGGCGCGAATAGCCCGCATGCGATTGTCCGCCAGCCCCGGCCATGCAAAGCGCCCGATGGATACCAGCAAGGACCGCCCGTGCACCGCCCCCTGACCGCCGCCTCCCCAGTGCCGGTCATCTGGGCCTGCCTGCTGGTCTGCGCGCTGGCGCTGGTGCCGCTGGCCACGGTGCCGGTGCCGCCGCTGCTGGACTATCCCAACCACCTGGCGCGGCTGCATGTGATCGCGACGATCGGCAGCGACCCCCTGCTGGCGGCCTTCTACCGCATCGACTGGCAGTTGATTCCGAATCTGGCGCTGGACCTGCTGCTGCCACCGGTCGCGGCGCTGATCGGCGTCGATGCGGCGGGCCGCATCTTCCTGGCCACCAAGACCATCCTGATGATCACCGGGCCCGTGGCGGTGCACCGCGCCCTGTTCGGCCATTGGTCCATCGCGCCGCTGATCGGCGCGGTCATCGCCTATAATGGCGTCACGAAATTCGGCTTCCTGAACTACGAACTGGGCATCGGGCTGGCGGTCTGGAGCACCGCGGCGGTGATCGCCCTGCGCCGGCGCGGTCCGATGCTGCGCCTGGGCGTGACAGCTGCGCTCGCGCTGCTGCTGTTCACCTGTCACCTTCTGGTGCTGGGCCTGTTCGGCCTGGCCTGCCTGACGCTGATGGCCGTCACTCTGCTACGCGACCGCCCGCCGCCACGCGTATGGCTGCGGGAGGCCGCAGTGCTCGGCCTGCCCTTCCTGCCACCATTGCTGCTGCTGCTGGCCAGCCCCACCGCCGGGCTGTCGGGCAACATCCTATGGTCTGCTGCGGGCAAGCTCCAAGGGCTGCTGAACGTGTTCTCGGTCGCCGCGGACATCACGGACCTGGTGATCGTGAACATCGCGCTCGCGGCCATCGTGCTGGCCGCGCGGCAGGGCGTGCTGCGCGTGCATCCGGCCGGGGTCTGGCTCTTCCTGGCCGGACAGCTGGTCTATTTCGCCATGCCGCGCGCGCTGTTCGGCTCCTGGGAGGCCGATCAGCGCTTCCCGCTGGCGCTGGCCTTCCTGCTGATCGGCTTCATCTCGCTGGACCTTGCGCGGCGGCCCGTGCGCGCGGCGTTCATCGGCGTGCTCGCGGTGCTCCTCTCGCTGCGCGTGGCGCAGGTGCACGCGACATGGAATGCCACCGCCGCCGTGATCGTGCCGATCCGCGCGGCCTTGGCCGAGTTGCCGCGCGGCGCACGGCTGCTGGTCACCGCGGCCGATGACCGCGCCGGCCCCTTCGCCATCGCCTACCTCATCGACCATGTGCCGAGCTATGCCACCATCGACCGCTCGGCCCTGGTCACGCGGCTGTTCACCGTGCCGGGCAAGCAGGTGCTGACCGTCAGGCCGCCCTATGCCGCGATCGTGGACAGCGGGGATTGGAGCACCCCGCAAGTCGGCACAGTGGTCAACGGCACGACCACCTGGGCGGAGGCCTATTGGCTCGACTGGCGCAACAGCTACGACCACATCATCGTGCTGGACACGCGGCCCAATGCGCCGAATCCGGCGCCTGAGGCGCTCTCGCTGCTGCGCTCCGGCCGGATGTTCCAGCTCTACCGGATCATGCGCTGAACAAGCACGCCGCGCGGCCGGGCGGGCAGAGAAGGGCCTATTCCTCCTCGTCCTCTTCCTCGACCACGGGCTTGGCGCCGCCCTTTTCCGCGCTGCGCATATGGGTGATCAGGCGCTCGATCGCGGTGGGCTTGTCGGTCTTCTCGATGGCGGCGAATTCCGAAGCGAGCCGGTCCAGCGCCTGCTCATAGATCTGCCGTTCGGAGAATGACTGGTCCGGCTGGCCCGCATTGCGGAACAGGTCGCGCACCACTTCGGAAATCGCGATCGGATCGCCGGAATTGATCTTCGCCTCGTATTCCTGGGCGCGGCGGGACCACATGGTGCGCTTGATCCGCGCGCGGCCGCGCAGCGTATCGAGCGCCTGCTTCACCACCGCGGGGCTGGCCAGCTTGCGCAGGCCCGCGCTGGTGGCCTTGTTCACCGGCACGCGCAGCGTCATGCGGTTTTCCTCGAAGGTGACGGTGATCACCTGCAGGGACAGCCCCGCCACATCCATATTGTCGATGCCCTGCACGGTGCCGACACCATGCGTGGGATAGACAACCATATCGCCGGTCTTGAATTCTATTTTCACCTGGGAACCTTTGGCGCCTGGCGCGCCGGACTGGGCCTCCGCCATACCAGAACCGCGGGGGGGCGAAACAGGGAGGCGAGGCGTGATACTGAATGCCGAACGCATGCCTGCCATGCCCGGTCGCTGCATGGCGGGGCGTTGACCTGGCGCCACGGGCTTCATGACGGGGGGCGGCGGGCTATTGGTCGGGCCGGTCGCGGGCATGGGCGGCGGCGGCGGCGCAGCCGGGCGTGGCGCGGGAGCCGAGGTCGCCATCACCGGTGCGGGTTGTGAGCGCGGGGCGGCGGGTGCGGGCTTCGCCGGCGCAGGCGCGGGCTTGCGGCCGGCGGCGGGCTTGGCGGCCGCAGGCGTGGGTTTCGGCGCGGGCTTGGCCTGCACCAGCGGCTCTGACGCGGCCTTGGGCTTGGCGGCAGGCTGCGGCTTGGCCGCAGGCTTCGGCACGGCCTTGCTGGTGGCGGACGGCTTCGCGGCGACCTTGGGTTGGCTTTTAGGAACGGGCTTGGCCTTTACAGCGAGCTTGGCCTTGGCAGGGGCCTTGGCGACGGGTTTGGTCTTCGCGACCGGCTTGGCTTTCGCCGCCGGCTTCGTCTTCACAACCGGCTTGGCTTTCGCAGCCGGCTTCGTCTTCGCGACCGGCTTGGCTTTCGCCACCGGCTTGGCCTTCGCGACCGGCTTGGCCTTCGCCGCCGGCTTCGTCTTCACAACCGGCTTGGCCTTCGTGACCACCTTGGCCTTCACGACCGGCTTGGCCTTCACGACCGGCTTGGCCTTCGCGGCCACCTTGGCCTTGGTGATCGGCTTCGCCTTCGCGGCAGGTTTGGCCTTGGCCGCGGGTGGCCGGGCGGCCACCTTGCCGGCGGGGCTGCGCGGCGCGGATTTGGCGGGCGCGGCCTTCCTGGTCGGCACCGTTGCGGTCTTGGGCTTGGCCTTGGCCGCCGTCTTGGCCTTCGCGGCCGGCTTGGCGGATATGCTCGAACGCGTTGCACCGCGCATGGGCAGACCTTTCATGGGCGACCGCCGCGAGGCGCCGCCAGGACAGCAGACCAGCCGACGGCAAGCCCGCCGCGACCGGGTCCGACGCCAAGACAACCACCCCGCCGGGCAGAAACATTGCGTCGTTCAGTCAAGACCTTATCACAAGTTTCACGATCCGTCACGCAGCAAGCCACTCGATACGCAAGCCCAATCATCCGGCACGAGCCGCGCCACTTGCGACCGGCCCGCCACAAGCCCTAGCCTCTCCATAAAACATGGAGGGTCCGTCATGCCGCTCAACCTGGCACCGCTCACCGCCGACCCGGAATTCGCCGCGCTGGCCACCGGCCTCGATCTGTCCCGCCCACTCTCCGCATCCGATATCGCCGCCATCGACGCCGCCATGGACCGCCACGCGGTGCTGGTCTTCCGCGGCCAGCCGCTCGGCCAGGCCGAACAGGTGGCCTTTGCCGAACAATTCGGCCCGCTCGACCTCGGCCTCAAGCGGCTGAAGAAGCAGCCCGAGCGCCTGGAAAAGGCCGAGCTGATGGATATCTCCAACCTCGATCTCGACGGCCGCCCCGCGGCGCGTGACAGCCGCAAGGTGGTCAGCAACATCGCCAACCAGCTCTGGCATTCCGACAGCAG
>JAIXVH010000456.1 GCA_027483125.1 Acetobacteraceae bacterium
CATTGCCGATGATGATGTGGAAACCTGCCGCCTGATCGGCGCGCATGGCCTGCGGCTGCTGGCCGAGATCGCGGCGCGGAAAGGCCGGGTGAATGTGCTGACGCATTGCAATGCCGGCTGGGTCGCTACTGTCGATTACGGCACTGCACTGTCGCCCATCTACCAGGCGCATGATGCGGGCATTGATGTGCATGTCTGGGTGGATGAAACGCGGCCGCGCAACCAGGGTGCCGCACTGACGGCCTTCGAACTCGGCGCGCATGGGGTGAAGCACACGGTGGTCGCCGACAATGCCGGCGGGCATCTGATGCAGCACGGCGAGGTGGATATCGTCATCGTCGGCACCGACCGGGTGACGCGGCGGGGCGATGTGGCGAACAAGATCGGCACCTATCTCAAGGCGCTGGTCGCGCGGGACAATGGCGTGCCCTTCTGGGTGGCGCTGCCGCATTCGACCTTCGATCCGCGGGTGAGCGATGGCGTGGCCGAGATCCCGATCGAGGAGCGCGCGGCGGAGGAAGTGACACATCTGACCGGCCCGGATGCCGATGGCGTGCTGCGCCGCGTGCAGGTGACGGCACCGGGCAGTGCGGCGGCCAACCCGGCCTTTGATGTGACGCCGGCGCGGCTGGTGAGCGGTTTGATCACCGAACGCGGGCGCTGCGAGGCGAGCGAGGCCGGGCTGCGCGGGTTGTATCCCGAAAAATTCTAGGCGCCCGGTCCGTCAGGCGGCGTGGGCGGCGCGGGATTGGCGCTCGGGATCACCGTCAGCCCGAAGGCAGGCCCTTGGCCCGCCATGGCGGCCGCGATGTCCCGCCGCACCGAGGGCACGCGGCGGTAGTACCAATGTCCGGCATTGCCTTCGGTCGGCGAGCGGTCGTCATCCAGCGTCGCCGTGCAGTCCACGAAGCGAAAGCCCGGCGAATGGGCCTGCTCCATGCCGGCGCGGCCGAGGAAGCCCAGGCGCTCGGCGCCATTCACGATATGACTGATGCGCAGCACGCTGTCGGCCGTGCTGAAGTAGATGTGGGCGCGGCCGGAGGTGACGTCCGCGGAACGCAGCCAGCTGGGCACGGGCGGCTGGCGCGCGGCCTCTGCGTCGGCTGCGACCAGGAAGGTCTCGTCGAAGATCGGCAGGTCCGGCGCCGGCGGCTGGTCCAGTGCATGGGCCAGCAATTCATTGCCCATGCTGTGCGCCATCAGGAAGAATTTGCGCCCTGCGCGCGGCGCGCCCATCGCACCGCGCACCAGGTCGAGTGCCGAAAGGAATGCCATGCCCGAGGCCCGCGCGCGCGCCTTGTCGGCGAAGTAGGCGTCAGCGCCGGGCAGCACGGCGCCGGCCTCGGCCACCTCGTCCAACTGGTCGGTTGATAGGCTGGGCATCACCTGGTCGAAGCCGATGACTTGGCCGGGCGAGGGCCATGAGAATGCGACCACCAACGCGCTGCGGGCCGGGCCAGGCTCGATCGCCAGCCAATCGCGCACGAAGGCGGCGCGGGTGATGGCGTCGGGGAAGCTGTTGGCGAAGCCATGCACGAAGAACAGCACATGCTTGGCCTGCGCGATGCGGGCCGCGGCATCGGCGTGCAGCCCGCCCTCGGCGGTGGCGCTGATGGCGGTGATGCTGCCGGAGAGGCGCTTCTTGAGGTTCGCGCCCCCGACCTGCGCGATGCCGGTGACCAGGCGCGGGCCGGGTTCGGCGGAGTAGCTGGCGGGGTCGCTCGCCGGGTCAGCGCGCTTGCGGTTGGTCAGGAAGACGACATCGGTCATGCTGGGATCCTCCGACCGTAGGCTGGCATGGCGACGCGCTGGCTTGCATCACCCATCTCCATGACGGCGACCGCCATGACCGATGAACGCCGCTACGCGCCGGCCGCTTCGCGCAATCGTGAACCCATTCTGGCTGTGCTGCTGCCGCGGCTGGCACAGGGCGCGCGCCTGCTGGAGGTGGCTTCTGGCAGTGGCGAGCACGCGCTGTGGATCGCGCAGGCGCGGCCTGATCTGGCCGTGCAGCCCTCGGACCCGGATGCCCAAGCACGGGCTTCCATCGCCGCCTGGTGCGAAGGCGTGGCGAATATCGCGCCGCCCTTGGCCTTGGACGCGGCCGGAGACTGGCCGGCGGTCGCGGCCGATGCGGTGCTGTGCATCAACATGATCCATATCGCGCCCTGGGCCGCCACATTGGGCCTGATGCGCGGGGCGGCCGCGGTGCTGGGCCCTGGCGGGGCGCTGTTTCTCTATGGTCCCTACCGCGTCGGCGGCGTCATGGTGGAGAGCAACCAGGAATTCGACGCGCGCCTGCGCGCGGAGAATCCGAGCTGGGGCGTGCGCGCGCTGGAGGATGTGGTCGCCGCCGCCCAGGGCTTCGCGCAGCCCATCGTCACGGCCATGCCGGCGAACAACCTGCTCCTGGAATTCCGCCGTCTGTGATTCAACGCGGATCGGTGCCGTGGCGTTCCAGTGCCGCCTCGATCTCCGCCCGACCGATCTTGCGCGGCGAGAGCAGCGCCAGTGTGCCGGCGGAACCCACCACATCAAAGAAGGGCGCCAGCGCCTCCTGATAGACGCGGCGTGGCCACCAGTCATGCACCGCGACATGCCCGCCCTGGGCAAGCTGACCATGGGCTGCCAGCGCACAGGCGATGCGGAAGCGGCCATCGACCAGCACCAGTTCGGCGGGCGGCATCACCAGCCAGGGCGCGCCCCAATAGCGCCAGGCGGTGTCCGCGCTGACCGGGCCGCTGGGCCAGCCCCAATCGCCGGTCGGGCCGATATCGACATGCCAGGGCGTCAACCGGCCGGCGTGGCAGGCGGCCTCACCCTCGGGGCTGGTGATGACGCGTTGCAGCCAGGTCGCATCGGAGTCGACGGAGAGAATGCGTGCCGCGCCGGCTGCCAGCATGATGCGGGTGCTGCCGCCGCAGCCGAATTCGACCACCCGCGCGGCCTTGGCGGCCAACGCGGAGAGCAGCGCCGTCTCGGCCTCGGACATGGCGGCGGGCAGGCTGGTGGGCTGGGCCGGGCCGGCGGCGCGCAGGCCTTGGTACAGATCGGGCAGTTTCAGCTCGGGCAGGGTGACGCCACGCGGCACGGCGGGCAGAGCCTGCGCGGGTGGCGGCAGGTTGTCGTCCAGTTGCAGCAACATGGGGGCGTCTCCGTCTGGGTGCCCGGCAAATCTAGCCGGGTACCCCTAAGCGACGGTTAACGGCTTACGCCGTCGCCAGCAGTGCCACGCCGGTCGCGATCAGCAGCACCGCCGCCACTTTCTGCATCCCCATCGGCTCATTGAAGGCCCACCAGCCGATCAGCGCGATCAGGATATAGCTCGCCGCCGTGCAGGGCAGCGCGACACTCATCGGGATCTTTCGCAACGCCACGATGTAGAGCAGCGCGCCCAGGCCGTAGCAGCCGAGCCCCACGATCGTCTGCCAGCGGAAGAGCTGCGTGATGAAGCTGCCCGTGCCATCGCCGGTGCCCGCCTTCAGCAACACCTGCCCCACCAGCGAGGAACTGATCGCGCCGACCAGCGCCGCCCAATAGGGCGTCACGACACGCGTTCGGGGTCGCGGGCGGGGATGGCCTCGCGCACCACACCTTGCGGCTTGCCATTGGCCGACAGGAAGGCGCGGCCGACATATTCACCCATCACGCCCAGGATCATGAACTGCACGCCGGTCAGCAGCAGATAGACGGTCATGGTGCTGGCCCAGCCGGGCGGCGTGTAGCCGAGCAGCGCCTCCAGCACGACAAAGGCGGCCAGCAGCATGCCCATCGCCCCCAGCGCCGCACCGGCGAAGACCGCGATGCGCAGCGGCACGACGGAGAAATTGGTGGCCAGGTTCAGCCAGAGCAGCGCGAGCCGCTTCAGCGTGTAGTTGGACCGCCCCACCGCGCGCGGGTAATGCGCGACCTCGATGCTGGCGATGCGCTGCGTCACCTGCATGATCAGCCCGTCCACATAGGGGTAGGGGCCGCGATACTGGGTCACCTGCTCGACCACGAAAGCCGACATGCAGCGGAAGCTCGACAGGTAGAGCCCCTTGGGCTTGTCCAGCAGCCAGTCGGCCACCTTGTTGGCGAAGCGGCTGCCCAGGTTGCGCCAGCCGTCATGTTCCTTCTTGGCGTAGCGCGTATAGACCACGTCCCAGCCGCCGATGCGCGCATGGTCGTAGAGGCGCACCACCTCCTCCGGCGGATTCTGCAGGTCGTCATCCATGGTGATGACGTAGCTGCCGCGGGCATGGCGCAGCCCGGTCATGACGGCGTTGTGCTCACCGAAATTGCGGGCGTGTTCCAGATAGGTGATGGGCACGCGCGCGGTGGGCAGCAGGGCGCGGATGACATCGCCGCTGTCATCGGGGCTGCCATCATTGACCAGCACGATCTCGAGCCCGCCTGCCGGCTTGAGCTCCGACAGCGCCTCGACAAGCGCGCCGACAGTGGCCGCGCCGCGATAGACCGGCACGACGATGGAAAGGCCGATGGCAGACATGGTCTGGTCCTTCATGGGCGGTGCGCGGTCACGATGACCGAGCCGCCGGGCGAAAAGGGAATGCCGGGGGCGGCGAGCATGCGCTCGACCTCGGTGACGGCGAAGAGCGTGCGGTCAAGCCAGGGCTTGAAATGCGTCACATCCGAAGGCGCATCGGCGTCGCGCGCCAGGATCTTGCGCTGGATGATCATCAACGGCAGCAGCAGCGTGTTCCAGTAGCGCGCGCGGATGCGCGTGAAGCCGGCTTGCGTGAAGGCGGCCGTGGCGCTCGCCCGTGTGTAGCGCCGCGCGGTGTGCACCCGGATGTCATGCGCCGAGCGCAGCCAGGGCAGCGCGGGCAGGTTCATCACCACCATGCCGCCTGGGGTCAGCACGCGATGGATCTCGCTGAGTGCCGCGGGCTCGTCCACCGCCATGTGGCACATCACGTCGAGGCTGCTGACGACATCGAAGCTGGCATCGGCATAGGGCAGGGCATTGATGCTGCCGGCCAAGACCTCGGCGCCGGATTTCTCACCCGCCCGGCGCGCCGCATCGGCGAAGTATTCCAGGCCCGAGAGCTGCAATGCGGGGCGCGCCGCGCGCACGCGCTTGAGGAAGCCGCCTGTGCCGCAGCCGGCATCAAGCAGCCGGCCCTGTTCGGGCAGCAGGGCGAGGATGCGCGCATGCATGGCGCGGTACCACCACATCGCCTCCTCGGCGGCATCCATCAGCTCGTATTCGCGCGTGTCCACGAGGTGCCTTTTCGCGGGGGATCAAGGCGGAAACAAGCCCGGGTCGCGGCTGGCCCATGGCATTTGCCGCGCGCTGGACAGTTGCGCGGGCGGGCCAAGGGGTCGAAAAAGCCGCCATGGGACAATACGACGCCTACCTGAACCGCCAGGAAACCCACACCGACCGCGCCGATCCGCGCCTGATCCAGGGCCTCGCCGCGACACTGGACATGGACACGCCAACGGCCGAGCTGCCGCCGCTCTGGCACTGGATGTTCTTTCAGGATTGGCGCAGGCCCGGTGCGATCGGGCCTGACGGGCACCCCAAGCGCGGCGGCTTCCTGCCGCCTGTGCATCATCTGCCGCGGCGCATGTGGGCGGGCGGGCGCATTACGTTTTCCGGCACGATCCGGGCGGAGGACGCCTTGACCCGCGTCTCCACCATCACCGCCATCTCGGAAAAATCCGGCGCCAGCGGGGAGCTGGTTTTCGTGACCGTCCGGCACGACATCAGCGGCCCGCGCGGCCCGGTGCTGAGCGAGGAACAGGACATCGTCTATCGCGGCGCCGAGGGTGCCGCGGTGAAACCCGCCCCCGCAGCACCCCCCTGGGAAGGTGCGACGCAGCGCGCCATCACGCCCGATGCGCTGATGCTGTTCCGCTACTCCGCGCTGACCGGCAATGGGCATCGCATCCATTACGACCACCCCTATGTGACGGGCGAGGAAGGCTATCCGGGCCTCGTCGTGCATGGGCCGCTGCAAGCCACCTGGCTGGCGGCGCTCGCCGCCGAGGATGGGCGCCTCCAGCGCTTTTCCTTCCGCGGCCGCCGCCCCTGCTTCGATGGCCGGGTGCTAACGCTGCTCAAGCGCGGCCAGGCGCTCGAGACGCGCGACGAGACGGGGGCGACCTGCATGGAGGCCGAAGCCATCCTTGGCTGACGCGCAGCGCGGCATCCTGCTCGCGGCCTTTGCCTATATGCTCCTGGCCTGCGCCGACGCGGCCGTGAAATTCGTCCTGCCCGGCGTGGGCGTTGCGGGCGTGATGCTGTGGCGCGGCGTGGTGGGTTGCGCCGTCATCCTGGCCTTTTTCGGCTGGCGCCAGGTGGTGCCGCGCAACACGCGGCTGATCATGGGGCGCGCTGCCATCCACTGCGTCTGCGCGGCCATCTGGTACTGGTGCTGGGCGCGCGGCATCGGGCTGGCCGACAGCTACGCGGTGGGCGCGCTGGCGCCGATCTTCATGACGCTGATCGCCATTCCGCTGCTGGGCGAGCGCATCGGCTGGCGCCGCGCGCTGGCGGTGCTGGCGGGGTTTGGCGGCGCGCTGGTCATGCTGCAACCCGGCGGGGCGCTGTGGCGCTGGGAGGCCGCGCTGCTGGTCTTCGCCACCGCGGTCATGGCGCTGTCGCGTGCGCTGACCCGCCTGCTCGCGCGCACCGACACCCCGGCGGCGATTGCCTTCTGGCTGATGGCAGCCCATGTGCCGCTGGGGCTGTTGCTGTGGCCCTTCTTTCCGCCGCCTGTCGCGCTTCTGCCGGATGATGCGTGGCTGCTGATCGCATTGGCCGGTTTCGCCGCGGCCAACGCGATGGCGCATATGCTCTTTGCGCGCGCCTTTGCCTTGGCGCCGGTGGGCGCGCTGGCGCCGCTGGAGTATTCCTTCCTGCCCTGGGGCGTGGTGCTGGGCCTGCTGCTGTTCGCGGAGGTGCCGGGCGTGACCACGCTCTATGGAGCGGCCATCGTGATCGCCGCCGGCCTCTACACCCTGCATCGCGAACAGGTCCGTGCGAGGGAGCGCCATGCCTCTTCGCCATGACTGGCGCCGCGGCGCGATCCTGATGCTGGGCGCGACCGCGCTGTTCACCGTCATGGCAGCCGGCGTGAAGCTGCTCTCGGCGCGTATCCCCTTCACCGAGATCATGTTCTTCCGCTGCCTGCTGGCGATGCCGGTGGTGGCGGTGATCGTCTTCCGCAATGGCGATTGGGGCCTGCTGCGCACGCGCCGGCCCTTGGGCCATCTGGCGCGCGCCATGACCGGCACGGTGGCGATGGGGTCGTCCTTCTTTTCGCTCGCGCTGCTGCCGCTGCCGGAGCACACGGCGCTGTCCTACACCACGCCGCTCTTCGTCACGCTGCTGGCGATCTTCTTTCTGGGGGAGCGGCCGGGCATCCATCGCTGGGGCGCGGTGCTGGTGGGCTTCGCGGGTATCATGGTGATCGCGGTGGGGCAGGGCGCCTTCGCCGGCGGGCTGATGGCGGCCAGTGCGGTGGGCGTGTTCTTCGCCGTCAACCAGGGCTTCTTCTCGGGGCTGACGACGATGCTGGTGCGCAACCTCTCGGCCACCGAGAAATCCACCACCATCGTGATGTGGCAGTCCATCCTGATGACGGTGTTCACCGGGCTGACCTTGCCCTTCGTCTGGGTCACGCCGATGGGCGGCGAGTTCCTGATCCTGCTGGGCGTGGGGCTGACCGGCGGCATCGCGCAGGTGCTGCTGACCGAAGCACATGCCTCCGCGCAGGTCTCCTCGCTCGGCCCGCTCTCCTATTCCTCGATCCTCTGGGCGATGCTGCTGGGCTTCGTGATCTGGGGCGATGTGCCGACGCTGACCATGCTGGGCGGCGCGGGGATGATCGTTGCCGCGGGGCTGTATATTCTCCATCGCGAACTGCTTCGAAAGAAACGCCCTTGAGCATTCCCTTCCTGCGCGACGACGCGCAGCCGCATGGCCAGGTGCAGCATATCGCACCGGGCATTCGCCGCGTGCTGTGCCGCAACCCCTCGCCCTATACGTTTCGCGGCACCAACAGCTGGATCATCGGCGAGGGCCGCGTGGCCGTGCTCGACCCCGGCCCCGAGGATGCCGAGCACCTGGAGGCGCTGCTGGCCGCGCTGGATGGTGAGGTGGTCACGCACATCCTGGTCAGCCACACGCATCGCGACCACTCGCCGGGCGTGGCGGCGCTGAAGGCTGCGACCGGCGCGCGCAGCTACGGGTTCGGCCCGCATGTCACGCCGCCGGACCAGGGCGGGGAGGGGGGCGACCACAGCTTCACGCCGGATGTGCATGTGGCGGATGGGCAGGAGATCGCCGGCGATGGCTGGCGGCTGACGGCGCTGCACACGCCGGGGCATTGCGCGAACCATCTGTGCTTCGCCATGGCGGGCAATGGCGCGCTGTTCTCGGCCGATCATGTGATGAGCTGGAACACCACCGTGGTCTCGCCGCCCGATGGCGACATGCGCGACTACATGAACAGCCTGGCCAAGCTGCGCGCGCGGGAGGGGCAGGACCGGCTCTATCTGCCAGGCCATGGCCCGGCGCTGGCTGACCCCATGCCCTTCCTGGACGCGCTGGCCACGCATCGGCGCAGGCGCGAGGCACTGGTGGTTGCCGCGCTGCGCGAGGCGCCTGGGGCTTCGGCGCTGGGGCTGGTGGCGCCGGTCTATGGGCCGCTGGACCCGAAGCTGGTGGGGGCGGCGGGGCGCAGCTTGCTCGCGCATCTGCTGATGCTGGAAGGCGAGGGCGTGGTGCGGCGTGAGGGGGAGGGGTGGCGGGCGGTGTGAGGGGTTACTCCGCCCTGATCCCCGCCTCCTCCGCGACGCGCCGCCAGGCCGGGATATCCTCCGCCAGGCGCGCTGCCAGCACCTCGGGCGGCGAGAGCACCGGGATCGCGCCGAGATGCGCCAGCCGCGCACGGAACTCCGCATCCTGGCCGATCAGCGCGAGTTCGGCCGAAAGCCGCGCCAGCATGGGCGCGGGCAGGCCGGGTGGCCCTGCCATCGCGAACCAGTTGGGCGCCACATAGCCGGGGACGAATTCGATCGCCGCGGGCACATCCGGCAATGTCGGGATGCGCGCGGGCGTCGTGACCCCGATGATGCGCGCCCGCCCGTCACGATGCGCGGCCAGCGTCTCCACGGTGGAAGCGAAGACCGTGTCGATGTCCCGCGCCAGCAGCGCGTTCATCGCCACCGACGCGCCACGGTATGGCACATGCGTCAACTGCACCCCCGCCATCGCCGCGAACAAGGCGCCCGAGAGATGGTTCGACGAACCAATGCCGCTGGTGCCATAGGTGATGGCGCCAGGCCGCGCCCGCGCCTCGCGCAGCAGGTCGGGCAGGCTGGCCAGGCGCGGTTCGGGGCGGGCGACGATGGTGGTCGCGATATCGGCCACCAGGCTGACTGGCGTGAGGTCGGTGCGCGGATCGAGCCCGCCCTGCGGGTGCATGGCCGGCCAGATGGCCAGCGAGGAAGATGTGAGCACGAAGGCCGTGCCATCGGGCGGGGCCTGGGCCACCAAGCGCACGCCAAGGCTGCCGCCCGCACCGGCGCGGTTCTCGATGACGACGGGCTGGCCGAGTCGGTCGCGCAGGCGTTCGGCGATCAGCCGGCCCACCGTGTCGACCGGGCCGCCCGGGGTGAAGGGCACGATCAGGCGGATGGGGCGGCTCGGCCATTCCTGGGCAAGGGCCGGGGCGGCCAGCAGGAGGGCGGGCAGGGTGCGGCGGTGCATGGATGGGTCTCCCTTGCGGAGAGAGGAGCGCGGTTTGTGGGGCTGCGGCAAGGGGGAATGCCGGGTGAGGGGATCGAACCCCCGACCTTCGGTTTACAAAACCGCTGCACTACCGCTGTGCTAACCCGGCGCCGCCCCCGTTCTACGCAGGCAGCGCCGGCATCTCAAGCGGGGAGGAAGCAGCATGCGCTTCAAGGACAGGATCGTCATCGTTTCGGGCGCGGGTTGCGTCGGGCCCGGCTGGGGCAATGGGCGGGCCACCGCGGTCGCCTTTGCCGCCGAAGGCGCGGTGGTGCTGGGCCTCGATCGTGATGCCGCCAGCATGGCCGAAACCGCAGCCCATATCGCCGCGGCCGGCGGCCGCTTCCACCCCATGGTCTGCGACGTGACCGACAGCGCCGCCGTCATGGCCATGGCTGGCAAGGCCCGGGCGCGCTTTGGCCGCATCGACGTGCTGGTCAACAATGTCGGCGGCAGTGCCCGCGGCGGGCCGGAGGAGATGTCAGAGGCGGTCTGGGATGCGCAGATCGACCTGAACCTGAAAAGCGTCTTCCTGATGTGCAAGCACGTGCTGCCGGTGATGGTGGAGCAGGGCGGCGGGGCGATCGTGAACCTGGCCAGCACCTCGGCCATTCGCTGGACCGGGGCGGCGCAGGTGGCCTATGCCGCGTCCAAGGCGGCGGTGATCCAGTTCGGCCGCGTGGTCGCGGTGGAATATGCAGCCCGCGGTGTGCGGGTGAACACCGTGGTGCCGGGCCAGTTGCACACGCCCATGGTCGAGGCACGCCTGGCCGGCCAGCGCACCGGCGGCGATGTGGGCGCGCTGGTGGCGCAGCGGCTGGCACGCATCCCGATCGGCTTCGCCGGTGACGGGCGCGACACGGCAGCGGCCGTGCTGTTCCTGGCCAGCGATGAGGCGCGCTTCATCACCGGGACGGAGCTGGTGGTGGATGGCGGGATGAGCCTGCGCTGCGGCTGAGCTCCAGCCACAGGAACACCGCGCTGCACAGCAGCAGCGCCATGGCGAAGGTCAGCAGCGCGGCCGCGATCCCGCCCCAGGCGGCGGCCACGCCCGAGACGGCCTGCAGCACCGCCGCGCCGCCGAAGAAGAACATGTTCATCGCCGAGAGCGCGCGGCCCGTCACCTCCGGCGTGACGCGGCTGCGCACCAGCGCGAACAGCATCACCTGGAACGACACCACGATGCCGAAGGCCACCAGCAGCAGGCCATCCAGCAGCCGTGACGGCACATCCCCCACCGCCACGATCGCCAGGATGCACAAGGCCGCCGCCAGATGCCCCGCCGCCACCAGCGGCACCAGGCTACCCACCCAGCGCGCCACCATGCCCGCCACGAAAGGCCCCAGCACCAGGGCGGCGGCCGACCACAACAGCAGTTCGCCCGCTTCCAGCCGGTCCAGCCCCTTCACCTCCATCAGCCAGGGCCCGCGCCACAGCCCGCGCACGCCCAGCACCGCGCCGAAGCTGGCGAAGGCCAGCACCATGCAGGGCAGCAGGCGCGGCACCATGGTGAAGGCCAGCACTGCCCGCGCATCGGCCAGCACCGCCCGCGGCGGGCCGGCGGGGCGCGCCTCGCGCACCAGCAGCGCGATGGCGGCCAGCGCGAAACCGGCCAGCGCCCCGCAGGCCCAATAGCCCGCGCGCCAGTCCGAAGCCTCGACCAGCCAGGCGAGCGGGCTCGCCGAGAGCAGCATCCCCGAATTTCCCGTGGCCTGGATGATGCCCGACCACAGCCCGAAAGCCGCGGGCGAGAGCAGCCGCCCGGCAAAGGTCATCGGCGCCATCAGCATGCCCGAACAGCCGATCCCGATGACCGCCTGCGCCGCCAGCATGGCCATCGGCCCCTGCGCCAGTGCGGCCATGGCGCAGCCCGCCAGACACACCGTCAGCAGCACCAGGATGGTGCGCTTGGAGCCATAGCGGTCCAGCGCCACGCCCACCGGCACCATGGCCAGCGCGAAGGCTGCCGGAAAGGCTCCGGTGATGGCGGCCAGCGTCTCGGTGCCGATGCCCAGATCGGCCGAGAGCACATCCGCCGCGATGGCGGGCAGGGTGCGCACGGCATTGCTGAACACATGGCCCAGGGTCAGGGCCAGGATCTGAAAGGCTATGGGCATGCCGCGATCCTGTCGGATGCGGGCTTCAATTCCGGAAAATCTTGCCCGGATTGAGAATCCCGCGCGGGTCCAGCGCCTGCTTCACGCTGCGCATCACCGCCAGCGCTTCCAGGCCATGTTCGGCTTCCAGGAATTCGCGCTTGCCCAGGCCAATGCCATGCTCGCCGCTGCAAGTGCCGCCCAGCGCCAGGGCGCGATGGACGATCTTCTTGTCCAGCTCCCAGGCCGCTGCCAGCGTGGCGGGCTCCTCGTTCTCCACCAGGATCACGGTGTGGAAATTGCCATCGCCCACATGGCCCACGATGGGTGCTGTGAAGCCGCTCTGCTCGATATCATCCTTCGCACCCAGCAGCGCCTCGGCCAGGCGCGAGATCGGCACGCAGACATCGGTGGCGATCCCGCGCCCGCCAGGCTTCATCGCGACCGCCGCCCAATAGGCATCATGCCGCGCCTTCCACAGCCGGTTGCGGTGATCGGCGTCCGTGGCCCAGGCGAAGCCGGAGCCGCCATTCTCGACCGCGACCGCCTCCACGCTCTGCGCCTGCTCGGCCACACTCGCCTCGCTGCCATGGAATTCCAGGAACAGCGTGGGCTGCGCGCCATAACCTTCGAGCTTGGAATAGGCGATGCAGGCTTGCATCTGCACCTCGTCCAGCAATTCGATGCGCGCCACCGGAATGCCCATCTGCAGCACGGTGATCACCGTCTCCACGGCACTCGCCAGCGTCGGGAACTGGCACACCGCGGCGCTGGTCGCCTCGGGGATGCCATGCAGGCGCAGCCGAATCTTGGTGATGATGCCGAGCGTCCCTTCGGAGCCGATCAACAGCCGTGTCAGGTCATAGCCATTGCTGGCCTTGCGCGCGCGGCTGCCCGTATTGATCACCCGCCCATCGGCCAGCACCACTTCCAGCGACAGCACATTCTCCCGGATGGTGCCATAGCGCACCGCATTGGTGCCGGAAGCGCGCGTCGCGCACATGCCGCCGATCGTGCAATGGCTGCCGGGGTCCACCGGGAAGAACAGCCCCTGGTCGCGCAGATATTCGTTCAATTGCTGGCGCGTCACACCCGGCTCGATCAGGCAGTCCATATCGGAGGCCGAGACCTCCAGCACCTGGTTCATGCGCGACAGATCCACCGAAATCCCGCCGCGCACCGGGTTCACATGCCCCTCCAGGCTGGTGCCGGCGCCAAAGGCCACCACCGGCACGCCATGCTGGTTGCACAGCGCGAGCAGGCGGCTGACCTCCTCGGTGGTTTCCACGAAGGCGACGGCGTCGGGCAGGGTGGGCGTGCTGGTATCCTCGCCGCGCGCATGCTGCTGGCGCAGCGCGTCGTTGAGCGTGATGCGCTCGGCCAGGAATTCGCGCGCGGCAGCGATGACGGTGTCCACGGGGCGGGGAGCGATATTGTTCATGGTGTATCCTGGCGGCTGAGCGGGCAGGTCATGCAACGCGGCCCGCCACCGCCCATGGTAAAGACTGACAGCGCGGGGTCCAGCACGGTCAGCCCCTCGGCGCGCAGCATGGCGTTCACGCGGGTGGCCTCGCGCGCCGAGACCACCGCACCGCGTCCCATCGGCAGTACATTGCCGTGCAGCTGCATGGCCTCGGCATAGCTCACATCCAGCAGCCGGATGCCGGCAGCCTGCAATGCTTGGATGAAGCCCGGCTCCAGCGCATCGCGGCAGGCCAGCGCCAAGCCGGGCGCGGCCATGGCGAAGATCAGGTCCAGATGCAGGAAATGCTCGTCGAAGCGGACCAGTTCCACCTGCCAGCCCTCCGCGCGCATCCAGCCGGCCAGCTGCGCCGCACC
>JAIXVH010000052.1 GCA_027483125.1 Acetobacteraceae bacterium
CCGTGCCGACTTCGAACATCTGGACGATGCCCGGCGCCTGGCCGGCGCGGAAGGCGGCGATCGCGGCCACCATCGTCTCCGGATAGGAGCCGCGGAAGCTGCTCACGATGCGGAAGCGGCGCTGGCTTTCGTTGAACTGGTTGGCGATGCCTTCCAGGATCCCGCCCAGCGGCTGGGCCAGGCCGTGCCAGAACTGCAGTTCGATCGGGCCGCCCTGCGCGATGGCGGGGGCTGCAATGGTGGTGGAGGCGAGGCCGGCGGAAGCCAGGCCCAGGGTGCGGCGCTTCATGAGGGGGTTCTCCCAGAGATTTGGTGACCGCGGGCGGATAGGCGCACGGTGTTACAACGATATGCCAGATTTATGACAGCGAGGTGAAGCGGGTTAACGACGCTTCATGCGCTCTTCGTCGCGCAGGTAGTCCTCGGTGGTCTTGGTGTTGGGGCGCGTGTCGCCGGCATAGGGGTCGATGCCGCCGGTGGTGGCTTCGAAGACGCGGCAATCCTCGCACAAATCCAGCACGGCCAGCCGCGCGGGGTCCTGGAACATCCAGTGGGAGGCCAGTTTGGCCTTCACTTTTTCGACGCTGGACTTGGTGCCGAACAGCTTGTTGCAGCGCGGGCAGGCCAGCGGTTCCTCGGCCTTCACCACCTGCGCGGCGCTGGCGGTCTCGGCAAAATTCAGCCGCGGTTCGAGGGTGATGACCTTCTCCGGGCAGGTCGCCGCGCAGAGGCCGCATTGCACGCAGGCGTCTTCCAGGAAGGAGAGTTCGGGGCGGTCCGGATTGGCGCGGAAGGCGCCGGTGGGGCAGACCATGGTGCAGGCCAGGCACAGCGTGCAGCCATCGGCCGCGACTTGTGCGACGCCGAAGCCTGCCAAGGCCGGCAGGGCGATGGTCTCGACCGTGGCGCCTGAGAGCCGACGCAGCGCGCGCAGGGCTCGCAGCGCGACTTCGCGGGGCGCACCAAGCGGCAGGCCCGAATCGGCTTCCCAGGTGGTGCGCAGGGCGCGGGTTTCGGCCAGGGAGTCGAGCATGGCGAAGGGGTCGTCGGTCTCGATCGCGGCGGCGCGGGCAGCCAGGCCCAGGCCGTTGGTCGCGGCGTTCAGCGTCTCGATCACGCGCAGCACGCCATCGGCGCCCTCCGCACGGCGGCCGGGCAGCAGCACGCGCAGGCCGGCCGCACCCCAGGCGACGGCGCTGGCCAGCACCGACAGGTCCAACTGCGTCGATTCGTTCACCCGGATGGGGATGACGCGCGCGGGCAGGCCATCGCCATGGCGGGCGGCGGCGTCGATCAGCGCATCGCCATGGGCGGCGTGCAGCAGCAACACGGGGTCGGTGCCGCCGGCATCGCGGTAGGCGGTGAGTGCCGCGCGGATTCGCTTGGCGACGGCTTCGGCCGGGGGCAGGGCGTATTGTGCCGCGCCGGTGGGGCAGACGGCGGCGCAGGCGCCGCAGCCGGCGCAGATCTCGGCGCTGATCACCACGCTGTCCTTGCCCGGGGTGATGGCGCCCGTCGGGCACACATCCAGGCAGCGCGAGCAACCGACGCGCTTGTTGCGGCTATGCGCGCAAAGGCTCTCCGTGAAGGTGACGAAGCGCGGCTTGTCGAAGGTGCCGACCAGCGTCTGCGCCTTCATGACGGCTTCCAGGACGGCCAGCGCGTCGGCCGGATCCGCGCGCAGATAGCCCTCGCGGGTTTCGTGCGCGGGGAACAAAGCGGGGCGGCCGCTCAGGTCCAGGATGATGTCGCACTGGCTGCGCGCGCCGTCGCGCGACGGGCCCCAGGCGTGCGCGGCGCGGGAGGAGGGGGCGGCGGCCGCATAGCCGTCGATCAGCACCTCGAAGGCGCCGAGATAGCCGGTCGCGTTGCGTGCGCGGCCGCGCAGGATGGGGAAGCCGGTGATGGCGGGCGCGGTTTCGGTGGAGCCGTCGAGCAGCAGGGTGATGTCGAGCGTATCAGCCAGGCGCTTCGCCGCCGCCACCGCGGAATCATCGCGGCCCAGAACCAGGCAGACGCCCTGCGATTCCAGCGTGACCAGCGGTGTGGAGGGCATCGGGATGGCGGCGGCGGCCAACAAGGCGGCCATCTTGGGCGACGCCTTGGCGCCTTCCTTCGACCAGCCCGCGGCCTCGCGGATGTTGACGAAGGTGAGCTCCGCCTCGTCGCCTTCCTGTTCGAAGACGGGCTGTTCCTGGGTGCAGGCCACGGTGATCGGCCGGCCCTCCGCGAGCGCCGCCTGGAAGCGGTCCAGCTGCTTGCGGCACAGCTGTTCCGCGCCGCGGAGCTCCGTCCCGGCGCAGCCGCGCCCGATGGCAGCCAGATCAGGCTCCATCGTGTCCTCGCAGGTGCAGACGAAGGCGATGCGGTTCATGGCGTTTCCCGACTAAAGCGCTTGCCCTATACCGGCGCGCGAGACGTCCGGGAACACCATGACACTGACATTGCCCAGCCTGTTCCGACCTGTGCCGCTCCGCGAGGGGCAGGACGCGATACGCGCGGCCATGCTGCTGGCGCCGGAGGAGGGCGCACCAGCGCGCTCGCGCGGCGCCGGCACGCTGTGCCATTTCGGCGGGCTGGCGCGGGTGGAGGCTGCGGTGGTGCTGGAACCTGAGATGCCGCTGGCCCAGGCAAGACTGGCCTTGCAGGTGGGGGCGTCCGCGCTGGCGGATGCCTTGACGGTGCTGGGGCCGCCCGAGATTCCGCTGGGCTTCGAATGGCCCGCGACGCTGCTGCTGAACCACGCGCGCGCCGGTGCGGTGCGGCTGGTGGCACCCGATGGCGCGACCGAGGAGGCGGTGCCCGAATGGCTGGTGCTGGGCTTCGAATGCCGCTTGGCTTGGCGCGACGGACATGAGGGCGGGCTGCTGCCCCGTGACACATCGCTGCGCGATGAGGGCTTTGAAGAGGCCACGCCCGATGAAATCATCGAGACCTGGGCGCGGCATCTGATGGCCGGCATGGATGAATGGCAGGCGCGTGGGCCGCGCCGCGTGGCGGAGCGGTTCCTGGCGCGGCTGGTGACGCCGGCCGAGGAGCCAGGCCTGAAACGCGGCCTGGACCCCGCGACGGGCGGGCTGGTGCTGGACCGCGCCGGCGTGCGCGAGGTGTTGGCGCCATGACCAAACTGCCCCGTACACTGCGCCTGGATGCGTCGGATGGCGTGGTGTTTCCGCGCGCGGCGGAGGCCGGCGAATGGGCCATCCCCGGCGGCTTCGTGTTCTGGGACGACAGCGATGACACGCTGACCGGCAAGCGCCGTCAGGCGTTTCGCGCCGGGTTTCTGGGCCTGGGCAGCTTCGGCTGGTCCACCCTGGTGGAGGTGGCGGAGGCCAGTTTCGCTGACCGGCGCGACGCGCTGGACGCGCTGGCCGCGCATATCCTGGCCGAACATGGCGCGCCCGATATGGACGCGGCGCGCGCGGCGGCGGAAGAGGAAGTCGCCTTCGCCGAATCGCTCTGCGCTGAGCACGCGCCAGGCACCGCGCTGGCCCTGGAACGCCGCGTGGAAGACGGCGATATCCGCGAGCGTTTCCGCACCTTGCATTTGCGCGCGCAGGAGCATCGCAGCTTCAACGCGCTGCCGGTCTTTGGCATGGTGCAGGTGGATGGCGAGGACTTCGCAGAAGAAGTGGACCTGACGAAGCTATGAGCAGCGTTCTCGCACCTGGCGATTTCTGGATCGCCGCCGGGCATCACCTGTGCGACCTGGATGATGAAGGCCGGTTGCGCGCCACGCCCGATCTATGGCGCGCCTTCCTGGCGCGGCCGGAACTGGTGCCGCCGCCCGAGGCCTGCGACGCCGAACGCGCGCTGCATGCGGCGCTGATGGCGGAGCCCTTGGCCGCCGCCGACCCAACCGCCCTGGCCGACCCGGACGCGGCCGAGAACTGGCAGGTCTTCCTGCGCTTCCGCGACCGCGTGGCCGCCCATCCCACATTGGAAGCAGCCTGGGTTGCGCTGTTCCGCGAGGGTGTGGCCGGCATCCCGCCGATCTTCCTGCAAATGCTGACGCAGCTGGTCGTGCGCGCGGCGCTGAATGGCGTGTCCGACCCCGTGGTGCTGCGCGCCGCCGAATGCCTGTTCCGCCCGCAACGCGCCGCGATCACCCAGGGCGCCACCCTGCTGGCCGACCAGGAAATCGTCGATTCGCGCGCGGAGGATGGCGACCTCGGCCCGCTGGGCCGCATGCTGACCGAAGCCGGCGCGCCGCCGCGCGAGGTGGAACTGGACGTGATCGGCGAAGACAAGGCGCATCTGTATTGGGCGCGGTCCGACGCGCATGATTTCGCGCTCGACATCGCCGAAAAGCGCGAAGGCGCCACCGCCCTCGGCACTGCCATAGCGGCCTTGCTGCGCCATGTGCTGGGCCTGTCCGTCACGATCCGCCACGTCCCCGTCATCGAGGACAAGAACTGGACCTGGCATGTCGGCCTGGACGCCGAAGCCACACGCATCGCCAACGGGCTGTGGGACGGCAAGAAGATCAAGCAGGCTGAACTCGCGCGCATCCTGTGGTTGGGCGTGATGGAGATCGCGGATGACACGCGCATCATCCCGCGCATGCGTGGCAAGCCGGTTTATCTGGCGCTGGCCATGGATGTGGCGCAGGTGGTGCGCATGAAGCCTCAGAACCTCATCACCGGGTTGCCCTTGTCATGACCGTACTGCCACTGGCCTCCATCCCGGTCGGCGTGCTGGCGGAGCGCAAGCCGGCGATGAATGCCTGGGCCGACCCGGTCTGGGCCATCACCGAAATCCTGTTGGACGTGCCCGCGGTGCCCGACTGGACCGTGCTGCGGCAGGACGGCCCGCGCGTCGTGTTCTTCGCGGGCGTGGCCGAGATCAAGCTGTTCCGCACCGAGACCAGCAACCTCAAGCACAATATGGATGCCGCCGAACCCCGGCTCTGGGCTGTGCTGCGCCCGACCGAAGCCACGCCCGGCATGGCGCTGCAACTCGTTACCGCTGACCCTGGCGAGGCGCACCTCTTCGCCGATAGCGGCAATTGCCTGGTCGAATCGCTGCCCATGCCCGCGCCGGTGGCCGAAGCCATCCAGGCCTTCATCGCCGCCCATCACCAGGACCAGCAATACTACAAGCGCAAACGTGACCGCGCGGACCCCGATGCGCTGGGCCGGCGTTCGCGCGTGGAGATGGATGATGAGTGACGGTTTCCTCTCACGCTGGTCCAAGGTGAAGCGGGGCGAGGCGCCGGCCGAACCCGAACCCATCGTTGAAGCCTTGCCCGAAGCGGTGCCCGAGGCGGTACCCGAGGCCTTGGCCGTGCCCGAGGAGGAGGAGTTCGACCTCTCGACCCTGCCGGACCTGGAGACCGCTACAGAAGCCACCGACTTCACCGCCTTTCTGCGCAAGGGCGTGCCCGAAGACCTCAAGCGCGTGGCCTTGCGCCGCGCCTGGTCGCTCGATTCCGGCATTCGCGACTTCGTTGGCCCGGCTGACTATGCCTGGGATTTCAACGCCCCCGATGGCGTGCCGGGCTTTGCCCTGACGCTTGGTGGTGACATTGCCAAGATGGTCGCCCAGGCGATCGGGCACATTGAAAAGATCGCCGATTCGCTGGAGGGGGCGGAGGCTCCGTCCTTCCTGCCGCCGGGTTCCGTCGCCCCCGCACAGCCGCCCGAACCCATCACGGAAGCCGCGCCCGAACCTGTCCGCCTGCTGGCCGAAGCGCCGCCCGCCACCCCCACGCCCGCGCATGTGATTGAAGAGGCCGAGCCGGTACCAGTGCCTCGCCGCCGTCATGGTGGGGCGCTGCCCGGCTGACGCGTGCGGCGCAATAAGTCATTGCGAAACAACAATACTAACCAGTTCAGATTACATGATTGTCATTTTGCCGCAGGCTGGTTGACCCCAGTGCAAGCCTCTTGCACTTTCACGCCGTGGAAACAAAGGCCGGGCACAGCGGGGTGGAACTCGCGGTCGAAGCAGCGGGTGGCATGGACGCGTTCCAGGCCCGACTTGGTGTGTCACGTCGTACGGTCTTCCATTGGAAGCAGCATGGCATCCCCGCCGAACGGGCGCCCGAGATTGAGGCCGCGACCGGCATCGGCCGTCATCTTCTGCGGCCAGACCTGTTCCATTCACCACAACCCGATATCGCGCCCGATATCGACAGCCTGACCGCCAACCGCGCCGGCGCCTTCGCGCTACTCGGCGCGCTGCTGGCGCATGAGCCTGATGCGGCGCTGCTCTCACAGGTCGCCAGCCTGCCCGGCGGTGAGACGGCCCTGGGGGCTGCCACCGGCGCTTTGGCCCTGGCCGCGCGCGGCACCGACCTGGCGGCGCTGGAGCGCGAGTTCTTCGCGCTGTTCATCGGCGTCGGCCGCGGCGAAATCCTGCCCTATGCCAGCTACTACCTGACCGGCTTCCTGCATGAACGTCCGTTGGCGGAATTGCGCGCCACGCTGAAGGGCCTGGGCGTCACCCGCCAGTCCGGCGTGGTGGAACCCGAGGACCACATCGCCTTCCTTTGCGAAACCATGGCCGGAATGCTGCTGGGCCGCATCGCGCGCACACGCGACGGCTTCGGCGCCACCGCTTTCTTCCAGAAGCACATCGAGCCCTGGGCAGGCCGGCTATTCGCCGACCTCGCCGCCAGCGGCACTTCTGATTTCTACCGCGCATTGGGCGGTTTCGGCCGCGCCGTGCTCGATATCGAAACCGCAGCCGCCGCGCTGCCCGAATAACCAGAGGAGGCACATGCCATGACCGAGAAAAACGAACGCCGCGGGCTGCTGAAGGCCATCGGCCTTGGCACGGCCGCCGCCGCCGCGACCGCCGCCGCACCGGCGCTCGCGCAGCGCGCCGATGCCGTGCCGTCGCGCGACGCGCGCAAGGAAAACGAGGCCCGCCGTACCGCTGCCCGCTACCAGCCGAACAGCCCGCATGTGCAGGCGTTCTATCGCACCAACCGTTACTGAGACCGGGGGAAACCAGGCATGTTGATCAAGCGCAGTGATGGCCGGGCCGCTAAGCAGCGCCTTGCCTCGATGTATCAGGGGCTGTCGGCCGGTGGCCTCGATCGCCGTGGGTTCCTGAAGCAGGCGGGTGTGGCCGGTGCCGGTCTGGCCGCCATGTCCACGCTGGGGCCGCGCATGGCGGAAGCCGCGGCACCTGGCTCGGCGATGGGCGTCATCAACCACGCCCAGCCGGTCACGCGGGTGAAGAACATCTGCACGCATTGCTCGGTGGGCTGCACCGTCACGGCCGAAGTGCAGAACGGCGTCTGGGTGGGCCAGGAACCGACCTGGGAAAGCCCGATCAACCGCGGCACGCATTGCGCCAAGGGCGCCTCGGTGCGCGAATTGGTGGGCGGCGAGCGGCGCCTGAAATTCCCCATGAAGCTGGTCGGCGGGCAATGGCGCCGCATGGACTGGGACACGGCGATGACCGAAATCGCCGATCGCATGATGGATATCCGCGGCCGTTCTGGCTCCGATTCCATATTCTGGCTGGGCAGCGCGAAGTTCAGCAATGAAGGTGCGTATCTGTACCGGAAGTTCGCGGCCATGTGGGGCACGAACAACGTCGACCACCAGGCGCGCATCTGCCACTCGACGACGGTCGCGGGTGTGGCGAACACCTGGGGCTATGGCGCGCAGACCAACAGCTACAACGATATCCGCAATTCCAAGACCATGATCATCATGGGCGGGAATCCGGCGGAGGCGCACCCCGTGTCGCTCCAGCACGTGCTGGCCGGCAAGGAGCAGAACCGCGCCAATCTGATCGTGATCGACCCCCGCTACACTCGCACCGCCGCGCATGCGACGGATTACGTGCGCATCCGGCCCGGCACCGATATCCCCATCGTCTGGGGCATGCTGTGGCACATCTTCCAGAATGGTTGGGAAGACCGGGAATTCATCCGCCAGCGTGTGCACGGCATGGACGAAATCCGCGCCGAAGTGGCGAAGTGGAATCCGCAGGAAGTCGAGCGCGTGACGGGCGTGCCCGGCGCGCAGCTGCGCCGCGTGGCGGAACAATTCGCGACGCAGAAGCCCTCCACCATGATCTGGTGCATGGGCGTCACGCAGAAGACAGTTGGCACGGCGAATGTGCGCGCGCTCTCCATCCTGCTGCTGGCCACCGGCAATGTCGGCGGTGAGGGCAATGGTGCCAACATCTTCCGCGGCCATTGCAACGTGCAGGGCGCCTCCGACTTCGGCCTCGATGTCGCGACGCTGCCGGCCTATTACGGCATCGACGAGACGGCGTGGCGCCATTGGTCGCGCGTCTGGGGCGTGTCCTATGAGAGCATGGTGGCGCGCTTCGACACGCCGGCCATGCTGAACACGCCAGGCATCCCGACCACGCGCTATTTCGACGCGGCGACCACGCCGGTGAATGCCCAGACGGGCCTCGCCCAGCGCGACAATATGAAGGGCATGATCGTCTTCGGTCATGGCGGCAACACCGTCACGCGCATGCCCGAGGCGGTGAAGGGCCTGGAGGCGCTGGAACTGCTGGTCGTTGCCGACCCGCACCCGACCACCTTCGCCGTGCTCGCGAACCGGCGGGAGAACACCTACCTGCTGCCGATCGCGACGCAGTTCGAATGCGATGGCTCGCGCACCAGCTCCAACCGCTCGGTGCAGTGGGGCAGCAAGGTCGTCGATCCGATCTTCGAAAGCCGCGACGACTACCGCGTGATGTACCACCTGGCGCAGGCGCTGGACCGTGCGGCGGAGCGGCGCAACGCCACCGTCCGCTTCACCCAGCCGATGTTCCAGAACATCGAAATCCGCAACAACGCGCCGGTCGCCGAAAGCGTGCTGCGTGAGATCAACCGTGGCGCCTGGGGCTCGGGCTATTCGGGCATCAGCCCGGAACGCCTGAAGCTGCACCAGCAGCACCAGGACAAGTTCGACCTGGTGACCTTGCGCGCCCTGCCGGATGCGCCGGCGGAAATCCGTGGCGACTATTACGGCCTGCCCTGGCCCTGCTTCGGCACGCCGGAAATGCGTCACCCCGGCAGCCACATCCTGTACAACACCAACCTGCACGTGAAGGAGGGCGGCGGCACCTTCCGCGCGCGCTTCGGCACCGAGCGCAATGGCCAGACGTTGCTGGCCGAGGGCAGCTATTCCAAGGGTTCGGAGCTCACGGATGGCTATCCCGAATTCACCGTGCAGGTGCTGCAGCGCCTGGGCTGGTATGACGAGCTGACGGCCCGGGAAAAGGCCGTCATCGAAGGCATCGGCGGCAATGTCTCCTGGGCGACGGACCTCTCGGGCGGCATCATCCGTGTCGCCATGGAGCATGGCTGCGTGCCCTATGGCAACGCGAAGGCCCGCGCCGTGGCGTGGAACCTGCCGGACCCGGTGCCGGTGCACCGCGAGCCGATCTACACGCCGCGCACCGACCTGGTGGCGCAGTATCCGACGCTGCCGGACCGGCGTGGTTTCCGCCTGCCGCATCTGGGGCAGTCCATCCAGGCGCGTTCGGCGACCGTTGCGCGTGATTTCCCGATCGTGCTGACCTCCGGCCGCCTGGTCGAATACGAAGGCGGCGGTGAGGAGACGCGTTCCAACAAGTGGCTCGCCGAGCTGCAGCAGGACATGTTCGTTGAGATCAA
>JAIXVH010000295.1 GCA_027483125.1 Acetobacteraceae bacterium
CCAGCCCCTGTTCCGCGGCCAACCGCGCCGCCTCGGCGCGCGCCGCGTCAAAATCCACGCCATGCTCGATCAGCGTCGCACCCTGCGCGCGCATTGCCGCGTTCTTCTCCGCGCTGTTGCCGTGCGGGACCACGATCGTCACCGGCACGCCATGCCGCGCGCCCGCCCAGGCCAGGGACTGCCCATGATTGCCGCGCGTGGCCGAGATCACGCCGCGCACCCCCGGCCTTTCGCGCGCCAGCCGATCCATATAGGCAATGCCGCCCCGCACCTTGAAGGCGCCGGTGGGCGTGTGGTTCTCGTGCTTGACCACCACATCCACGCCGGTGCGCGCGGCCAGCAGCGGCCAGCGATGCTGCGGTGTTGCCGGCATGTGCCGATGCACCAGGGTGGCGGTGGCTTCAAGCTCGGGGAGGGTGAACATCCCCAACCCTAACCCGGCACGTCGCCGTGGCCCAGACGCCTCATAACCCATTGATTTGTCTATACCTCAAACCGTCACCCGAGTGTCATCGGCCGGTCATGCGCCTGCACTAACTGGCCGCCATGCCCGAGCACGCCCTGCGCATCGCCGACGTCGCCGTCACCTATCCCAATGGCACCGTCGCCTTGCAGCCCACGCGGCTCGATATCGCCGCCGGCGCCTTCACCGTGCTGCTCGGTCCCTCGGGCGCCGGCAAATCCACCCTGCTGCGCAGCATGAACGGCCTGGTCCGCCCCACCCAGGGGCAGGTCCTGACCGCCGAGGGCACGCCCATCCTGCGCGCACTGCGCGCCCATCGCGCGCGCACCGGCATGGTCTTCCAGCAGCACCAGCTGATCGGGCGGCTGACCGCTCTGGGCAATGTCATGACCGGCCGCCTGGGCTACCATTCGGGCCTGCGCAGCCTCTGGCCGCTGTCGCGCGCCGAGAAGCGCCTGGCGCTGGAAGCGCTGGACCGCGTGGGCCTGCTGGACCGTGCCCTGCATCGCGCCGACCAGCTCTCCGGCGGGCAGCAGCAGCGGGTGGGCATCGCCCGCGCGCTGGCGCAGCAGCCACGGCTGATCCTGGCCGATGAGCCGGTGGCCAGCCTGGACCCCGCCACCGCCGCGCGCGTGCTGGAATTGCTGCACGGCATCTGCATCGCCGATGGCATCAGCGCCGTCGTCTCGCTGCACCAGATCGAATTCGCCCGCCGCTTCGCCGACCGCATCATCGGGCTCGCCGGCGGTGAGGTGGTCTTCGACGGCCCGCCCACTGCGCTCGATGACGACGCCATCGCCCGCATCTACGGCGCCGCCGCCCTCTCGCCCCAAGCCCCCGAGGAGATCTTCGCATGAACCGCCGCCTGGCCCTGACCGCCTTCGCCACCCTGCCGGTTGCCGCCCTCGCGCAGGGCGCCGACCCGCGCCGCATCCGCGTGGCCCTGCTGCCTGACGAGAACGCCGCCACCATCATCCAGAACGCGCAGCCGCTGCGCGCGCATCTGGAACGCGCGCTGTCGCGCCAGATCGAGCTGGTGGTCACGACCGACTACTCCTCGATGATCGAGGCGATGCGCTTCGGCCGCATCGAGATCGCCTATTTCGGCCCCTTCTCCTATGTGCTGGCCCGCTCGCGCGCGCCGCAGATCGAGCCTTTCGCCGTCGGCATCGAGCGCGGCAGCCCGACCTACAACTCGGTGGTGATCGCCCAGGCCGGCGGCCCGGTGCGCGCGCTGGAAGACATTCGCGGCCGCCCCTTCGGCTTCGGCGACCAGGCCAGCACCAGCGCGCATCTGGTGCCGCGCGCCATGATCCTGCAGCGCGCGCAACTGGCCGGCGGCCGCGATTACCGCGTGGTGCATCTGGGCACGCATGACGGCGTGGCGCGCGCGGTGCAGAACGGCCAGGTGCCGGCCGGCGCGCTGTCCAAGCCCATCCTGGACAATCTGGTCCGCCGCGGCACCGTCGATGCCGCGCGCATCACCGAGATCACCCAATCCGACCCGATCCCCAACTACCCGATGGTGATGCAGGGCAACCTGGCCGAGCCGCTGAAGGCGCTGATCCGCAGCGCCTTCCTGGAACTGCGCGACCCCGAGATCCTGCGCGCCTTCCGCGTCGAAGGCTTCGCGCCCACCACCGACGAGGCCTACAACGTGCTGCGCGACACCGCGCGCCTGCTGGAGCTGGACCTCAACCAGATGCGCGGCTGATGGAGGGCATTCTCCGCGCCGAGGCCGCGGCCCGCCACCGCACAGCGCTCTCCGCGCTGGCGGTGGTCGTGGTCTGCCTGGCCGCCCTGGGCCTGACCGGCTTCTTCGACGCCCAGCGCTTCGCCGAGGGCATTCCCGCCCTGGTGCAGTTGACCGACGAAATGATCCCGCCGGATTTCACCCGCTGGCGCTTCTGGCTTCGGCCCCTGCTGGACACGCTGGCCATGTCCATCGCCGGCACCGCCTTGGCGGTCGTGCTGTCGCTGCCACTCGCCTTGCTGGCGGCGCCCAATATCTCGCCGCACCCGCTGCTGCTGGCCGCGGCGCGCATGCTGCTCTCCGCGCTGCGCTCGGTGCCCGAGATCATCATGGGCATCATCTTCGTGGCAGCCGTGGGCTTCGGCGCCCTGCCCGGCGTGCTCGCACTCGCGCTGCATTCGGTCGGCATGGTCGGCAAGTTCTACGCCGAAGCCATCGAGCACGCCGACCCCATGCCCATCGAGGCCGCGCGCGCCGCCGGCGCCTCGCCCTTGCAGGTGGTGACGCATGCCGTGCTGCCGCAGGTGCTGCCGCAACTCGCGGATGTGACCATCTACCGCTGGGAATACCATTTCCGCGCCTCGGCGGTGCTGGGCATCGTGGGCGCCGGCGGCATCGGCTTCGAGCTGATCGCGGCCTTGCGGCTGATCGATTATGCGCAGGTCTCGGCCATCCTGCTCGCCATCCTGGCCTGCGTGGTGGTGGTGGATGCGCTGGGCTCGGCACTGCGCAAGCGCCTGAAGTGACGGCCCGCATCCTCTGCACCGCGCGCATCTTTCCGGCCACGCGCGCGGTGCTGTCGCCGTTCGGCACGATCGACCACCCGGCCACCGACGAACCCTGGTGCGATGCCACGCTGCGCGACCGGCTGCGCGACGCCGAGGCGGTGATGGCCTTCATGACCGACCGCGTGGACCAGGCCTTCCTGGACGCGGCACCCCGGCTGCGCATCCTGGCCTGCGCGCTGAAGGGCTATGACAATATCGATGTCGCGGCGGCGCAGGCGCGCGGCGTGCAGGTCTCCATCGTGCCCGACCTGCTGACCGCGCCCACCGCCGAACTGGCCATCGCGCTGACACTGGGCCTGGCGCGGCATCTGCGCGCGGGCGATGCCGCGGTGCGCGCGGGCTTCGCCGGCTGGCGGCCCAGCCTTTATGGGCTGGGGCTGGATGGCGCGCTGGTCGCGATCCTGGGCCTGGGGCGGCTGGGCAGCGCCATCGCGCAACGCCTCTCTGGCTTCGGCTGCCGGCTGGTCGGCGTGGATGCGGCGCAGGACGCGCCCGGCGTGCAGCGCCTGCCGCTGGAAGCAGCGCTGCTCGGCGCCGATGTGGTGATCAACGCCCTGCCCCTGACGGCCGCCACCCGCGGCCTGATCGGCGCCGAGGAATTGGCGCTGCTGCCGCCGCATGCGCTGCTGGTCAATATCGGTCGCGGCTCCACCCTACGCGAAGCGGCCGTCCTGGACGCGCTGCGGGCCGATCGGCTGGGCGGCTATGCCGCCGATGTCTTCGAGATGGAGGACTGGGCCCTGCCCGATCGCCCGCAGGCCATCGACCCCGCCCTGCTCGCGCATCCGCGCACGCTGTTCACGCCGCATCTGGGCAGCGCCACCGTCACCGCGCGCCTGGCCATCGAGGCGCGGGCCGCGGCCAATATCACCGATGTGCTGGAGGGCCGGCCAGCGCGGGATGCGCTGCCCACCGGCTAAAGATTGCGCCGCGCCTGCCGCAGCGTCGGCAGCCCGATCCCGGTCGCGTCAAAGCCGCCATCCACCGCGATGATCTGCCCGGTGATGTAGCTCGCACGGTCCGAGCACAGGAACACGATGGTCTCGGCCAGCTCGCTCTCCAGCCCGTAGCGGTTCAGCGGCATGTGGTCGTGGTAGTCGGCGCGGATTTCGGGGGTGTGCACGGCCTTGGCCATGGCGGTGTCCACCGGGCCGGGGGCCACCGCATTCACCCGGATTCCTAAGCCGCCCAACTCCACCGCCTGCTGCTTGGTCAGATGCGCGAGCCCCGCCTTGGACGTGCCATAGGCCACCCGCAGGGTGGAGGCCCGCAGGCCGGAGATGGAGGTGATGTTCACCACCGCCCCGCCCCCGCCCTCGGCCATCACCGGTGCCGCGGCCTGGGTGCAAAGGAAGGGGCCGGTCAGGTTCACCGCCAGCACGCGGTTCCAGTCCTCCAGCGTCGTCTCGAGCAAGGGTTTGAACACCGCGATGCCGGCATTGTTCACCAGCGCGTCGATCCGCCCCCAGCGGGCCACCACCGCTTGGATCGCGGCCTGGACGGAGGCCGCGTCCGAGACATCGCAGGCCAGCGCCAGCGTGGCGTCGGGCGCGGCCAGTTCGGCCATGGCGGCGTCCAGCGGCTGGATATCCAGCAGGGCTGCACGGAAACCCTCGGCCAGGAAGCGCCGCGCGGTGGCGAAGCCAATGCCGCGCGCGGCGCCAGTGATGATCGCGACCTTGTCCATGTCAGCGATGCTGCAACTCCTCGGGCGTCGCGGCAACGGCAAGCCCCTCGCGCGACGTGAGAACGGCGAAGGGCACGGCCAGCAGCAAGGGCAGCGCCCAGGGCAGCAGCCAGACCCAGGCGGACGCCGGCACCAGCGCGAAACAGGCCAGCCCCACCAGCAGATGCGGCCAGAGCAGCCCCAGCGCGGCGCCCCAGCCCAGGCCGCGCGCGGCGCGGTTCTGCGCCCCCCAGCCGGCGGCGCGGCGGAAGGGCAGCAGCGCCAGGAAGATCGCCTTGTCCAGGAAGGACAGCGCTTCCAGCACCAGGCCGAACAGGATTTCCAGGCCCGCCCCGCGCGCGAAGACCGCCCGCCCGCCATAGCGCGCAGCCAGCCCCGGTTGCAGCAGCACCTGCGCATAGCCCGCGAGCTTGGGTGCGTTCTGCGCCCCCCAGGCGGCCAGCATGGCGGCCGCGAGGAAGGCGCTGTCGGTCCCCGCGCCGCCGCCGGTGGCCGCGTTCATCACCCCGGCCAGCAGCAGCAGCGCCCAGAAGGGGGCGGCCAGGAACAGCAATATGGCTTGCAGCAACTGCCAGCGGCCCATCCAGCTCAGCCCCGGCAGGCGCAGCAGCGCCAGGTATTGCATGTTGCCGGCACCCCAGCGGCGGTCCCGCGCGATGAATTCGGGCAGTGCCGGCGGGTTGCCGGACAGGCTGCCCGCTTCCTCGGGCAGCACCATCACCTTCCAGCCGGCGGCGGTCAGCCGCGCCGCCTCGACCTGGTCGTGGGAGAGGATATGGCTGCCATCAGGCAGCGTCTCCAGCCGCGCATGCGCCCGGAAGGGGGCGATGCGGATGATGGCATTATGCCCCCAGTAAGGCCCCGCCGGCCCCTGCCACCAGGCCTGGCCGGTGGCCCAGGCGCGCAGCATCGCGCGCATGCCGAACTGGAACAGCCGCGGAAAGGCCGCCGCCACCGGCCGGCCCACGATCAGCGGCTGCACGATGGCCAGCTTGGCATCGGCCTCCATGATGGCGACCAGGCGGCGCACCGTCTCGGGCGTCATCTCGCTATCGGCATCGAGGCAGATGCAATACCGCGCATCGCCCGCGTGATGGTCCAGGAACTGCATCACATTGCCGGCCTTGAAGCCGGTATTGGCGGTGCGGCGGCGGTAGCGCGCCTCGGGCCAGGCGGCGATCGCCGCTGCCTCGGCCGCGATCGCCGCCGGGTCCTGGCTGTCGGAGAGGAACCACAGCGTGAACTGATCCGCCGGCAGGCCCGCCATCAGCCGCCGCATGGGCGGGATGATGGCGGAGAGATCCTCATGGCGGATGCACAGGGCGAGCACGGTGGGCGCCCGCGCATCGGCCCGCGCGGCGCGGGCGGCGGGCAGCACCAGGCCCGGCGCATCGCGGCTGGCCAGCAGGATGACCAGCCCGATCAGCGCATGGGCGCCCGAGATGCCAAGCCAGGTCGCATTGCCCGCCAGCGCGGCCAGCGCCAGCCATTCCCAGGCGGTGACGCCGCCGGGCAGCACCGCGCGCCAGGCCAGACCCAGCACGCCCGCGGCGATGCCCAGCAGCAGCAGCGCGAAGATGATGCGGCGAAGGATCATCCGCGCCTGCATAGCCGCGGCACCGCCCCTGGAATATCCCTACGTGACAATCAGGTATCCTTCATGCTTGTCATGCGCCGCCCACCGGCGGGAGAGGCTTCCGCACGCATTCTCCCCCCATGCGAAACCCGCTGCTCATCCTCGCGCTTGCCACGCTGGCCACCCCGGTCTGGGCACAGCCCGTGCCGCATCGCATACCGCCGCCGGACAGCGACGCCTATTGCCAGTCGCTGCTCGTGCGCATCTCCACCGCGCAGGTGCATGGCCATGCCGAGATGGTCTCGCAACTGACCTTGGAGGGCGAACAGCTTTGCGCCAATGGCCAGTCCCGCCGGGGGATCGCCAAGCTGCGCCGCGCGCTGCGGATCGCGCTCACCGAAGGGTGACAAACCCGTAAAGCCGGGCCATGACGGGTGCTACGTCCAGAGAGCCGCTTCATGTCCGGAACACAGCAGGTTGATGCCGCCACCCAGCGGCGCCTCGAAGAACTGATCGAGAGCGAAGAAGGGGCGATGAACCGCTTCAAGGGCGTGCTCGCCCTGGCGGCGGTGGGCATCGCACTCGCCATGTCGCTGTTCCACCTCTATGCGGCCTGGAGCATCGTGCCCACCACGGTGCTGCGCTTCGCGCATGTGGGCTTCACCATGGTTCTGGGCTTCCTGCTCTTCCCCATGATGCGCCGCTATCGCGACCGCTTCATGCCCTGGGACTGGGCGCTGGTCGCGGCCGCCATCTACGTGACCTGGTACCTGATCTCGGGCGGCGATGACCTGCAGGACCGCATCATCTTCCCCGAACCGATGGATATCGCCGTCGGCTGGCTGTTGATCGCACTCGTGCTGGAAGCCACGCGGCGGGCCACCGGCTGGATCATGCCGGTCGTCGCCATCGCCTTTATCCTCTACGCCTTCTTCGGCAACCACCTGCCGGCACCCTGGACGCATCGCGGCTATCACCAGGAGCGCCTGCTCC
>JAIXVH010000284.1 GCA_027483125.1 Acetobacteraceae bacterium
ATCGACGCGCTGCTGGCCGATGGATCGCGCCACTATTTCGGCGAGCGCGAACCCAACACGGATCTGGTGGCGCGGCTGCATGCGCTGGGTGAGCGCGAAGCCGCCGAAATCGCGGAGAAATTCCCCGCGCAACTGCGCCGCGTGGGCGGCTACAATCTGGACGCGCTGACGCCGGATGCGCGCGCGAATGGCCGGGGCAACCTGGCCCGCCTGCTGGTGGGCAGCGAGGGCACACTGGCCTTCTCCGCCGCGCTGGATCTGAAACTCTGGCCGATCAAGCCGCGCAAGGTGGTGGGCATCTGCCAATTCCCCACCTTCCGCCGCGCCATGGAAGCAGCCCAGCATCTGGTCACCCTGGACCCCGAGGCGGTGGAGCTGGTGGACCGCACGATGATCGATCTGGGGCGTTCCATCCCGATCTATCGCGCCACCATCGACCAGATGGTGATCGGCGAACCGGACAGCCTGTTGATCGTGGAATTCCATGGCCATGAGGACGCGCCGCTTTTCGCCGCGCTCGAACGCCTGGACGAGATGATGGCCGATCTCGGCCTGCCCGGCGCGGTGGTGCGCGCGACCGACGCCGCTTTCCAGGCCCGCATCGCCGAAGTGCGCGAGGCCGGGCTGAACATCATGATGTCCATGAAGGGCGACGCGAAGCCGGTCTCCTTCATCGAGGATTGCGCCGTCTCCCTGCCTGACCTCGCCGACTACACCGAACGCCTGACGCAGGTGTTTGACCGGCATGGCGTGAAGGGCACCTGGTATGCGCATGCCTCCGTCGGCTGCCTGCATGTGCGCCCGGTGCTGAACATGAAGGATGGCGACGACGTGCGCAAAATGCGCGAGATCGCCGAGCAATGCTTCGACCTGGTGCGCGAATACAAGGGCAGCCATTCGGGCGAGCATGGCGATGGCATCGTGCGCAGCGAATTCAACGAACCCATGTTCGGCGCCCGCATCGCGCGTGCCTTCGAGGCGGTGAAGGACGCCTTCGATCCGCAGGCACTGCTCAACCCCGGCCGCGTGGTGCGCGCGCCGAAGATGGATGACCGGTCCCTGTTCCGCTACGCGCCCGATTACGCGCCGACGCCCCATACGCCCGTGCTGGACTGGTCGGAACATCCGAACGGTTTCCTGGGCGCGGTGGAGATGTGCAACAACAACGGCACCTGCCGGAAATTCGATGCCGGCGTGATGTGCCCGAGCTATCGCGTCACGCGCGAGGAGGAGCACCTAACCCGCGGCCGCGCCAACACGCTGCGGCTCGCGCTCACCGGCCAGCTCGGCCCGGATGCTCTGGCCTCCGACGCGCTGGCCGATGCCATGTCGCTCTGCGTCTCCTGCAAGGGCTGCAAGCGCGAATGCCCGACCGGCGTGGACATGGCGCGCATGAAGATCGAGGTGCTGGCAGCACGCAATGCCAAGAACGGCGTGTCGCTGAAGGACCGGCTGGTGGCCGAATTGCCACGCTATGCGCCATGGGCGGCGCGTGCCTCTTGGCTTGCGAACCTGCGCAACCGCATGCCCGCCCTGGCGCGCATGATGGAACGCGCCACCGGCTTTTCCGCAGCCCGCAAGCTGCCCGAATTCGTGGCCGATCCCTTCCGCGACAGCGAAGCGCAAGGCCCTGGCCCGATCCTCTTTGCCGATACCTTCAACCGCTATTTCGAGCCCGAGAACCTCCGCGCCGCGACCCGCGTCATCACCGCCGCCGGCGCCGCACCGCGCAGCGCCGGTGCGCTATGCTGCGGCCGCACCTATCTCTCGGCCGGCATGGTTGATCGCGCCCGCGCCGAAGCCGAGCGCACCATTGCCGCCCTGGATGATGGCAGCGACACGCCGATCATCGGCCTCGAACCCTCATGCCTGACCACGCTGCGCGATGAATTCATCGCCCTCGTGCCCGGCGATGCCGCGCGCCGCGTGGCCGCGCGCGCGAAGCTGATCGGAGAGTGGCTCGACGAAACACGGCCGGCCATTGCCTGGAAACCCACTCTGCTGACGGCGCATATGCACGGCCATTGCCACCAGAAGGCCTTCGCCGCCTTCGCTCCGGCCCAGGCCGCACTCGCCGCCCTGCCCGGCATCAGCGTCAAGCCCATCACCTCCTCCTGCTGCGGCATGGCCGGCAGCTTCGGCTACATGGCCGAGAACCAGGACGCCTCGCGCGCCATGGCCGAGGCATCGCTGCTGCCCGCCGTGCGCGCCGCCGGCGCCGATGAGGTGGTGGTGGCCGACGGCACCTCCTGCCGCCACCAGATCGAGGGGCTTTCGGGCCGCCGCGCCATCCATTCCGTGCAACTTCTGGCCGAGGCCCTGCCATGACCGCCGATGACATCCTCGCCTTCTGGTTCGCCGATGGCCCGGACAGCTTTCGCCCCGCCTGGTTCCAGAAGAACCCCGATTTCGACGAAGCGATCCGCGCCCGCTTCGGCGCTCTCGTCGCCCCCGCGCGCGAGGGCAGCCTTGATTCCTGGGCCGCGACGCCGCATGGCGCGCTGGCATTGCTGATCCTGCTGGACCAGTTCCCGCGCAACCTGTTCCGCGGCAGCGCCGAGGCATTTGCGTCGGACGCTCATGCGCGCCACATCGCGCGCGGCGTGCTGGCGCGGCGCTTCGACCTGGCGCTGACGCCCATCCAGCGCCCCTTCATCTACCTGCCCTTCGAACATTCCGAGGATGCGGCCGATCAGGACCTGTCCTGCGCGCTGTTCGAAGGCCTGCGCGACACGCCCAAGCATGCCAGCCCCAATGGCGCCATCGACTACGCATGGCGGCACCGCGTCGTCATCCGCCGATTCGGCCGATTTCCGCACCGGAACGCTGCTCTCGAACGTGTGAACACGGCCGCGGAAGTGGCATATCTGGCACAGCCCGGCGCCGGGTTCTGAACCGCCCTGGTCAACATGGCCGCCTCTGCTAGGAGTGGTGTCGGACAGGCTGTTGGGGAGTTCCGATGATCAAGCGCACCCTGATCGCAAGCGCATTGGCGGTGGCGGCCCTTCCGGCCGCCGCGCAGACGACGACGGGCCTTTACGTAGGCCTCGGCGCCGGCGGCGTGATGTTGACCGAGAGCATCAACACCCGGAACCCGCCGGCCATCTTCGGCCAGGGCAATGGGCATCGCTTCACCTTCAACACCGGCGCCAATGTGCTGGCCTCGATCGGCTATGGCCTGGGCAATGGCGTGCGGCTGGAACTGGAAGGCACCTGGCGCAGTTCGCGCATCGCGGGCGCGCAGTTCTTCCAGCAGGGCAGCTTCAATGGTGGTGTGGGCAGCACCGGCGGCAGCATCCAGAGCTACGGCTTCATGGCCAATGCGCTCTATGACGTGGACCTGACGGTGCTGGGCCCGAACTGGCGCTGGATCCAGCCCTATTTCGGTGCCGGTCTGGGCCTGGCGCTGACCAATGTGCGCGATATCGGCTTCAACCTCTCGCCCTCGCTCAGCACCACGGCGACCGGTTCGGGGCGCAACCTGGCCTGGCAGATCATCGCCGGTGCCGCCTTCCCGCTGGACAATGTGCTGCCCGGCCTCTCGGCCACGGTCGAATACCGCTACTGGCAGGCGCTGCCGCCCAATCTGCGGCTCGAGACGCGGACCATCCCGACCAATGCCGGCGAGCAGCCCTTCCTGCTCACGCAGTTCACGCGCAGCTTCTCGCCGCAGGTCGGCGGCCACAACCTGAATATCGGCCTGCGCTATGCCTTCAACCAGCCCAGCGGCGTGGCGGCGGCGGCCAGCGGCCCGCTCGGCTTCACCATGCCGAATTTCGCCCGGCCGGCGGCGGCGATGCAGAACTTCGCCGTGTTCTTCCCGCTGAACAACGCGAATCTCGACGCCCAGGCGCGCGGCACCGTGGCGCAGGCCGTGCAGGCCGCGCGCGCCGGCGGTGCTTCCAGCCTCGATGTGGTGGGCCAGGCCGATGGCGCGCCCAACGCCAATAATCGTGGTCTTGCATCGCGCCGCGCCCAGGCGGTGACGGCAGCCCTGGTCGCGCAGGGCATTCCGCGCAGCGCAATCAATGTTTCCACCGTCGGCGGCACTGGGCCGCAGGACCCTACATCCCGCCGGGTCGATATCACCCTGCGTTGAGGAGCTAGTGATGAAAGCAGCGGTTGTTGGCACCGATGGCGTCTCGATCCAGGAGGTGCCGACGCCGCGCCCCGGCCCCGAACAGGTGCTGGTGCGGCTGCGCGCGATCGGGCTGAACCGCGCCGATCTCGGCATCGCATCGGGCCACATGCATGGCGCGGTGGGCGGTGCTGGCGCAATTCCGGGCCTCGAGGGCGCGGGCGAGATCGTCGAATGCGGCCCCGGGGTGCCTGCGCATATCACGCCGGGCATGCGCGTGATGGGGGCCATGGGCAGTTCCTATGCCGAGTATGCGCTGGCCGATTGGGCGCGCGTGAATCCGGTGCCCGACACCAACATGGCCTGGGAGGTGGCAGCGACCCTGCCGGTGGCTCTGCAGACCATGCACAACGCCGTGGTCACGCATGGCCAGGTGCGCGAGGGCGGCTCCATCATGATCCTTGGCGCTTCCTCGGGCGTGGGGCTGATGGCGTTGCAGATCGCGCGGCTGAAGGGTGCCAAGGTGATCGTGGGCACCTCCACCAACCCCGAGAAGCGCGCGCGGTTGAAGGAATTCGGCGCCACGCATGTGGTGGACACCAACGATCCCGGCTGGGTGGCGCAGGTGCTGGATGCGACCGATGGCAAGGGTGTCGAATCGGTGGTGGACCAGTTGTCGGGCGCGGTGACCTCGCAGGCGCTGGGTGCCACCGCGATCCTGGGGCGCATCATCAATGTCGGGCGGCTGGCAGGCATGAAGGCCGAGTTCGACTTCGACACCCATGCCGCGCGGCGCATCAGCTATATCGGCGTGACCTTCCGCACGCGCAGCAATGCCGAAGTGCGCGACATCGTGCGGCTGATGCGCGAGGATCTCTGGGCCGCAGTGGAGGCCGGCACGCTGGCGCTGCCGCTGGACCGCGTGTTTGCGCTGGATGATGTGCGCGATGCGCTGGCGCACATGAAGGCGAACCAGCACTTCGGAAAAATCGCGATGCGGGTGGGGTAGGCTGGACAGCGCGGGGCGTGTTGGCTATTGCCTCACGCGTCGCCCGGATAGCTCAGTTGGTAGAGCATGCGACTGAAAATCGCAGTGTCGCTGGTTCGATTCCGGCTCCGGGCACCATTCGCATTCAAGACCAGAGCAAGGGGATCGCCGCTGCCAGGCGGTGTTCCCAGTCGTGTTCTGTGGGCTGCAGCACCAGCACAATACGCCGCCGCATCACCGGACGGGTTTCGACGCCATCCTGGACGAAGTCGTAGCCGCGCACACGGTGGTGCGGTGCAATGCCCGAGGGCCTGCCCGCCACGTAGAAGCCGCGCACACGCCGCGTGGTCCAGGGCGGATTGGGTGGTGCCGCGATGTCGCCCCAGGCCGGATAGACCTCGCCACCCCAGGCCTCACCGCCGACCGGCACCTGGAATGCCGGATCGCGGCACAGCCATGCCCCGTCACTGGGCATGAACCCCGAAGCGGCGAGCCGGTGCTCGGCATCCAGCCCCGATGCTGCGAACAGGATGTAGAATTCGCGGATCGCCGTGACGCCCTCGAGCCGTCCTTGGCGATCAATGTCGAAGCCGCAGGCTCCGAGTTCCAGCCGTTCCAGCAATGCCAGCGTGACCGCTTCCCCCGGTGCCTCCGGCACGAAGGCCAAGGCAGGGCCATCGGGACCCTCCGCGGAATACTGACCCAGGCCAGGAATGGGCGCGAAGGGACCACGGTGCTGCGCGGCCAGGTCCAGGGGCAGGAAGGACCAGCGCCGCAAAACGCGTCCGATCAGCAGCGCGACTGGCGTCGTGGCAGGAGGCATGACGCGCGGGCTTGCCTATGCTGCAGCGGCCGGTCAATGCTGCCGCCAATGCCACCGCTCGACCCCGAGGCCTATTGGCGCTCCACATGGCGTGCGCCCGTCGCCCGGCTCGCCCGCCAGGCCGACCGCGGGCATATCAGCCTGCGTGTGGAAGCCGCGATGCGCCAGTTGGGCACCGGCTTCGCCTATGACATCTTCGATCACCGCTTCGTGCCATCCCCGCCTTCATTGCCGGGCCTGGCGGGGGAGCCGGATATCTGCCTGGTGCTGGCCGATGCCGTGGGCGACCGCTTCGCCGTTGCTGAGTGTGAACGCGCCGCGACCAAGGCGCTGGCGGTGCATGACCTGCTTCACACCGCGCTCTGCGACCTGGTCATCCGCGCCACCAGCGGCCGGCGGGATGTCAGCGCGATCACGCGCTGGATCATGGGCGATGATGATGAACCGCCGACAGGCTGAGGCACGCCGCAGGAATCGGGCGGCCATGTGGTTCGGCGCGGCACTCTGCTGCCTGGCTGCCCTGCCCGCCCAGGCGGATGGCGTGCCCTTGCAGCGCTTCGGCGATTGGCTGGTCGGCTGCGACAATCGCGCCCGCTGCACAGCGCTCGGCATTCCGCCCGAGGCCGAGAACAGCGGCACGACGAGGCGCCGAGGCGTGATCCTGCGCATCACCGCCGATGCTTCGACGCGCACCGCGCCCGAGGTCGAGTTGCTGCCCTTCGGCGATGGCTCGCCGCCTATCATGCTCGGTGTGGCCGACAGCCCGGGCATTCCCCTGCAAGGCAGCCGACGCCCATTGGAAGCGCGGCAGGCCGAAACCTGGCTGGCGGCCCTGCGCGGCGGCATCGGCATCGAGGCGCGGGGCGTTCCCGCCGGTACATTCTCCCTGCCATCCGCGCAGGGGTTCACGGCCGCCTGGGCGGTGCTGACGCGCCCGCACGCCCCCGCCGCGAACACCGCGCCGCCGCGCCGCGTGCCGGCGCGCGAGACCATCATCTCCGGCCATCCACCGCGGCAGATCACCGGCTTCCAGTGCCCCGCCGGCGGCACGCATGGCCAGTGGCGGCGCTTTTCGTGGGATGGTGGTGCCGAGCTCTGGTCGATCGCCTGCACCGGCGCCGGGGAGCCGACGCTGCATTGGCTGCACAGCCGGCCAGGCGCGGCACCCTCCCCGCTGCGCTTGCCCGATGCCGGTCGACCAAGCATCGATGCCGGCGCGGCCGGCCTGACCGATGCGGAGTTCCTGTTCGACTTCGGCATCCTGCGCGCGCGCGCGGGCCCGCCCGGGCGGGAGGATTGCGGCATCGAGCGCGGCTGGGGTTTCAACGGCAGCGCCTGGTCGCTGCTGGTGCGGCTGGAGATGCCGGCCTGCGTGGGTCTCGAACGGGCCGATTGGATCGCGACCCACAGCACCCGATGAGCAACACGGCCCGCCCCATCGCGCTCGCATGCTGGCTGTTTGCCGCCATCTCTCCCGGCGCCGAGGCTTGGGCATCGCAGCGCGGCTCCTACCTCGGTTTCCGGGCAACGCGCTGCGACACGCCCGATGGCCAGGCGCGCAGCCTTTTCGTGATCGAGAATGCGGATGGTTCCAGCGCGCCTGTCGAGTTCCCCGGGCGCATGGCGTCGGACGCCGGCCCGGGCGTGATCGCCGCCACCCTCGACCCCGAACGCGGCCTGCTGCGTGAGCAGTGGCAATCGCGCGTGCTGCCCCCACCCGGCACTGCCTGCACCGGCGCGCGGCTTTGGGGCTGGACTGGCCACGGCTTCGAACTGGCCGAGGAGCGACAATCCTTGCGCTGTGCCGGCGAGCCGGGCCATTGGTTGGCCCGCAGCTTCGCGCGCAGCCTGGTCACACCGGCCGCACCCGGCATCCCGGCGGCCGCCGCGGCATTCTCCACATCTTGCGAGGGACCATGATCGCTCCGCTTTTGCTGGTCGCCGCCCTGCTCGCGGCCGCGCCCAGCCAGGCCCGCACCGGCGACGAGCAGGAAGCGCCCTGGGTCGGCATCGTCGAACGCCTCGAATCCTGCCTGGCCGAGGCGCGGCCGCTGCTGGTGGCGGGGCCCTCCTGCATCGGCGTGCATTCCACCCCCTGCCTGCGCCATGCCGAGAACCAGACCACCACCGGCATGGAACGCTGCTACCTGGACGAATACCGCGCCTGGGATGTGATGCTGAACGCCTATTTCCGCGACCGGCCGCGCGGCGAAAGGGGCGAGGCGCTGCAACAGGTGCAGCGCGCCTGGATCACCTATCGCGACCGCAAATGCGCGTATTTCCAGGTGCATTATGCGGGTGGTTCGATGGCACGTTGGCTCGGCGCGCAATGCATGGCTGACACGACGGCGCGCCGCGCGATCGAGCTGCGTTTTTTCCGTGCCGAGAGGCGCTGAGCGGCTTGCTCGTCAGTGGCGCGTATAGCCGCACAGGCGATCGCGAACTGGCGAAGCGCCGCGCTACCCGTAGCATTCCCGATACAGCGCCATGATCGCATCCGCATCCGGCACCGCTGGGTTGTTGTTCGGGCTGCCGCTGGCCAGCGCCTGGGCCGCCATGGTCGGCAGCAGGCCGTTCCAGCGGTCGGCATCGATGCCATAGGCGGCCGGCGTCGGCACCTTCAATTCCGCGTTCAGCGCCGAGAGCTCGTCCAGCAGCTTCGCGCCCGCCACCTGGTCCGCATCGCCCTGCCCCGCGCAGCCCATGCAGCGCGCCGCTTCGGCATAGCGCGGCAGCGCGGAGGCGAGCGAATAGCGCGTGACCGCCGGCAGCAGCATGGCGTTGGACAGCCCGTGCGGCACATGGAAATGCGCGCCGATCGGGCGCGACATGCCATGCACCAGCGCGACCGATGAATTGCTGAAGGCGAGGCCCGCCAGTGTGGCGCCCAGCATCATCGCCTCGCGCGCCGCGCGGTTGTCGGGCTGGTGGTAGACGGCGCGCAGATTGGGCCCGATCAGGCGCATCGCGCGCTCGGCATACATGTCCGCCACCGGATTGGCACGCTTGGAGACATAGGCCTCCAGCGCATGGGTGAAGCTGTCGATGCCGGTATCGGCCGTGGTGCGCGGTGGCACGGTCAGCGTGAGCTCGTAGTCCACGATGGCGGCCAGCGGCAGCGCGCCGAGCCCCGCGATCAGCATCTTCTCGTCGCGCGCGCTGTCGGTGATGACGGTGAAGCGCGTGGCTTCGCTGCCGGTGCCGGCGGTGGTGGGGATGCAGATCAGCGGCACGGCGGCGCGGTCGGCCGCATGCGGGACTTTCTGCGCGCTGATATGCCCGCCGGTGGCGGCGAGGATGGCGATGGCCTTGGCGGTATCCATCGGCGAGCCGCCGCCGAAGCCGATGATGCAGTCATGATCGCCCGCCTGGAACGCCGCGACGCCGTCTTCCACCACCGTGTCGGTGGGGTCGGGCACGGTGTCGCTGAAGACGCGAAAGGCCAGCCCCGCGCGCGTCAGCGGGTCCAGGCAGCGGTTGATGGTTGCACTTGAAACCATCCACGGATCGGTCACCACGAAGGG
>JAIXVH010000271.1 GCA_027483125.1 Acetobacteraceae bacterium
CAGGCCGTGATCGGCCTCGCCCCGCGCGATGAGACCGGCGAGCGCTATGTGAATGTCTGGCATGGCGATGCCGAGAGTGCCGCCGCCCGGCAACAAGCCCTGTCCTGCGTGCCGCATGGCCAATACCAGGCCATGGCCGTCGGCCCCTGGGAGGCAGGCCGGATCGAGCCGCCCGACATCCTGCTGGTCTATGCCACGCCCGGGCAGATGATCATCCTGATCAACGGCTTGCAGTATCGGAACTATAAGCGCTTCGACTGGTCCGTGGTGGGCGAGACGGCGTGTGCCGATAGCTGGGGCCGGGCGCTGGCCACGCGCGAACCCAGCCTCTCGCTGCCCTGTTTCGCCGAGCGCCGCTATGGCGGCGTGCCGGATGAGGAGATGCTGATGGCGCTGACGCCGGCGGACCTCAAGCGCGCGATCGCGGGCATGCAGGCGCTGGCGAAGAATGGCATCCGCTACCCCATCCCGCCCTATGGCATCCAGGCGGACCCCGCGGCCGGCATGGGGGTGAGTTACAACCGTTGAGCAAAAGCGCGTTCTCGGCCACACCACCGCCATGGCCCATCGCCGCACCCTGTTGATCGCCCCCGCCACGCTGCTGGCCGCGCCTGCGCTCGCCCAGCAGCGCCCGCCCGCGCCGGCGCAACCCGCCCGCCCGCAGCCGCGCCCGCCCGCGCGGCCTGCCTCCGCCCCCGCGCAATCGCCCATCGGCCCGGTCGATACCCAGGCCCGCCAGGCGCTGATCATCGATTTCGAGACGGATGCGACCATCCTGGAAAAAAGTGCGGATGAGCGGATGCCGCCATCCTCCATGTCCAAGCTGATGACCATGTATGTGGTCTTCGAGCAGCTGCGCGCGAACCGCATCACGCTGGCCCAGACCTTCACGGTCAGCGCGACCGCGCGGGCAGCCATTGGCAGCCGCATGTTCCTCGAGGCCGGCAGCCAGGTCAGTGTCGAGGATCTGATGCGCGGCGTGATCGTGCAGTCGGGCAATGATGCCTGCGTCACGCTGGCCGAAGGCATCGCCGGCACCGAACGTGCTTTCGCCGATATGATGAATGCCTCGGCCCGGCGCATCGGGCTGAACAACAGCCAGTTCCGCAATTCATCGGGCCTGCCTGACCCCGAGCAGCGCATGACCTGCCGCGACCTGGCACGGCTGGCCAAGCGGCTGATCACCGATTTCCCGGAATACTACCGCTACTATTCCGAACGCAGCTTCCGCTGGAACAATGTCAGCCAGGACAACCGCAACCCGCTGCTGGGCCGCTTCCCCGGCGCGGATGGGCTGAAGACCGGCCATACCGACGAAGCCGGCTTCGGCCTGACCGGCACCGCTCGCCAGGGCGGGCGGCGGTTGATCATGGTGCTGAACGGCCTGCCCAGCCTGAATGTGCGCGCCGATGAGAGCGTGCGGCTGCTGGATTGGGGCTTCTCCAATTTCGAGAATGTGGTGCTGTTCCGCGCGGCGGATGCGATCGACCAGGTGCCGGTGCATCTGGGCGTGCGCCCCACCGTGCCGCTGGTCGGCGGGCGTGATGTGGTGGTGACGCTGCCGCGCACCTGGCGCGAATCCATGGTCGCGCGGCTGCGCTATGATGCGCCGTTGCGCGCCCCGGTGATGACCGGGCAGGAGATCGGGCGGATGGAGATTTCCGGCCGCGGCGTCACGCCTGCGACCTTCCCGCTCTATGCGGGTGCGGATGTGGAGCAGCTGGGCTTCGTGCCGCGCATTCCCGTCGTGCTCTCGCGCATGTTCGGCGGGGGGTGATGTTCATCACGCTGGAAGGCGGGGAGGGTGCGGGCAAATCCACCCAGGCGCGCAGGCTGGCAGCCCATCTCGCGCAGCGCGGCGCGGTGCTGCTGACGCGCGAACCAGGTGGCGCGCCGGGTGCCGAGGCGACGCGGGGTTTGCTGCTGTCCCGCGCATGGGACCCGCGCGCCGAAATGCTGCTGCATTTCGCCGCCCGCCGAGAGCATGTCGCGCGCAGCATCCGCCCGGCACTGGCCGCGGGTGCCGCCGTGGTCTGCGACCGCTTCGCCGACAGCACCTATGCCTATCAGGTGGGCGGGCAGGGCGGTGATGCCGCGCTGTGGCGAATGCTGGTGGATGGCACGCTGGAGGGTGTGTGGCCTGCCCGCACATTCCTGCTCGACATGCCCGTCGAGGCGGGGCTTGCGCGCGCCGCCGCGCGTGGCGAGACCAACCGCTATGAGGCGCTGGATATCGGCTTCCACCAGCGTGTGCGTGAGGCCTTCCACATGCAGGCCGCGCGCGAGCCGGCGCGCTGGCGGGTGATCGACGCGGCGCAGCCGCTGGATGCGGTGACCGCCGCCATGCTGGCAGCGTTATGAGGATCGGCCCGTTTCACGCCTGCGTCGCTGCGCGGCTTCGGCGATCGGGGGGTGATGCCCGGGCCGATTCACGCCTGCGACGCTGCGCGCCTTCGGCGATCGGGCCGGTGATGCCCGGCCCGATTCACGCCTGCGCCGCTGCGCGCCTTCGGCGATCGGGCCGGTGATCCACCCCCGCGAAAACCCCTCGCTCCTCGGCCATGCCGGCGCCGAGGCGATGCTGGCCGAGGCCGCGCGCGGCGGCCGCCTTGCCCATGCCTGGCTGTTCACCGGGCCCACGGGCGTGGGCAAGGCCACGCTCGCCTACCGTTTCGCGCGCTGGCTGCTGGCGGGCATGCCGCCCGGCGCGGGGCTGGCGCTGCCCAACGAACACCCGGTCTTCCGCCGCGTCGCCGCCGGTGGCCATGCCGATCTGCTGACCCTCTCGCCCGAGAGCGGCGAGGGCAAGCGGGTGATGATCCGCGTCGATGCGGTGCGCCAGGTCAAGGGATTCATGGCGCTGACGCCGGCCGAGGGCGGATACCGCGTGGTGGTGCTCGATGAGCCGGAATCGATGGACGCCGCCGGCCAGAACGCCATCCTGAAAACGCTGGAGGAACCGCCGGCGCGCGCCGTGTTGCTGATGGCCTGCGCGGCACCGGGCCGGCTGCTGCCCACCATCCGCAGCCGCGTGCGCCGGCTTGACCTGGCCCCACTGGGCGAGGCCGACATGACGCGCGTGCTGGCCGCGCAATTGCCCGAATTGGCCGGCGATGACCGTGCGGCATTGTTGCGCATCGCCGGCGGCGCGCCAGGCCGCGCGATCACGCTGGCCAGCGGCGAGGGGCTGGAGATGGCGCGCCTGGCCGAGGAAGCGCTGGCCGGTGTGTCGGGCCGGCGCGCCTTGGCGCTGGCCGAGCGGGTGGCGGG
>JAIXVH010000131.1 GCA_027483125.1 Acetobacteraceae bacterium
CCCAGTTCGCGCGAGAGGAAGCGCGCCAGCGGCACCTCCAACTGGCTGTCCGGCATGAAGAAGATGGATTTTCCCGCCAGCTGTTCGCGCATGCGCGACAGCGCCTCGCGCGAGCGGCGTTCGGGCAGGGCGGTGGCCTCGCGCAGGCGCGCCGGTGCCACGCCCATCGCGGCCGCACCGGCGGCGAGCCATGCGGATGTGCCTTCCGCGCCCAGCGGGAACAGCGCGGGCACATGGTGCGCGCCGCGCCCTTCCAGCGCGCGCGCGGTATCGGCCAGGAAGGGCTGCGCCAGCAGGAAGCGCGTGCCGCGGCCCACGGCCGGGATATCGGCGGCGCGGCGTGGCGGCAGGAAGGCGAAATTCTCGATTCCCATGGCGCGGAACAGGCGCGCGAACTGGTCTTCCACCACCTCCGCCAGGGCGCCGACGACCAGCAATTGCGGCGCGTCATCCTGGCGCATCTGTGGCACCAAGGCGGCCAGGCAGGCGTCCTCGCCCTGCGTGAAGGTGGTCTCGATGCCGCTGCCGGAATAGCTCAGCACGCGCACACCCTTAGCCTTGAACTGGCCATCAAGCCGCTGCGAAGCGCGTGCGAGGTCGAGCTTGATCACTTCCGACGGGCAACTGCCCACCAGGAACAGCAGCTTGATGTCCGGGCGGCGCTCCAGCAGCCGCGCCACGGTGCGGTCCAGCTCCTCATTCGCATCGGCCAGGCCCGCAAGGTCGCGTTCTTCCAGGATGGCGGTGGCGAATCGGGGTTCGGCGAAGATCATCACGCCGGCGGCGGACTGGATCAGATGCGCGCAGGTGCGGCTGCCGACCACCAGGAAGAAGGCGTCCTGGATTTTCCGGTGCAGCCAGACGATTCCGGTCAGGCCGCAGAACACTTCCCGCTGGCCGCGCTCGAACAGCACGGGCGCATCGGAGCAGCCTTTCTGGAGAGCTGCCGACATCAGGCGCGCGCCTCCTGCCGGGCCTGGCGCAGCTTCATGACGAACTGGACGGCGTTGATCAGGTAGGCGGCATAGGCTGCGAGCGCCAGCCAGATGCGGAAATCCGCATCGCCCCAGCCGAACAGGAAGGCGCCGACATAGGCGGTGTGCAGCCCGATCACCAGCATCGAGAAGACGTCCTCCCAGAAGAAGGACTCGGCGAAGAGATACTTGCCGAAAACCACCTTCTCCCAGATCGAGCCGGTGACCATGATGGCGTAGAGCACCAGCGTCTTCACCACGACCGAAAGCTCGGCCGATGCCAGGCCCTCACCGGTCAGCAGCCAGCGCGCCAGCAGGGCCAGCGAGACGGCGAAGACCACGAATTGGAAGGGCGCCAGAAGGCCCTGCACCATGGTCCAGGGCGTGCGGTCGCGGCGGGCGCGTTCCTCGGCCGTATAGACCGGCCTGCGGTTCACGGCGTGGCGCCTGGTCATGCGACCGGAGCTGTAGCCATAGGGGCTGTTGTCAATTTGCGCGATGACGCGGTCCAAGGCGGATGAAAGCATTGGTTGACAATCCCTCCTGTTCGGGCGTTCGCTGCCGGTCGATGCGCTCATGGAACTATCCAGTGTTGATCGTAACGATCGGGTTGGGTGGTTGATTGCATCGGTCGGAATGTGCCGCTTCGGTAACGATGAAGGTATGCCTCCTGGGATCGCACTGTCAAGCAGGATTGACGTAAAGTAACGTTGACATCGTTTCCCGATCGAACCCATATTGGTGATGGAACGAAACGTCATGCTCGATCACGCAACCCCCCTCTCCGTCGCCTTCCCCGCCATGCCGCTGGCCCAGGTCATCCGGCAGCGCGTCGTGCCGGCATTGATCGATCTGCACGGTGCCGCAGGCCCCCTGCCGGAGGCCGTGGAACTCGGCCAGGAACTGGCCCGTGGCGGCCAGGGCGAGGCCCTGATCCAGCGCCTGGTCGCGGTCGGCCTGCCCTTCGAAGCGCTCATGCTGCGCGTCATCGCGCCTGCCGCCTGGCATCTGGGCGAGATGTGGCAGAACGACAGCTGCTCCTTCGCCGCGGTCACGCTGGGGCTATGGCGCCTGCGCACGCTCTCGGCACGGGTTAGCGAAATGCTGCCTGGCCTGGTTGTGGCACCGGATCCGCGGCGCTCCATCCTGCTGGCCACCCTGCCTGGTGAGCAGCATGATTTCGGCGTGTCGATCGTCGCCGAGTTTCTCATCCGCGACGGTTGGATGGTGACCCGCAGCGTGCCGCGTGACGCGCATGAACTGCTCAGCGAATTGCGTGCCCTGCGTCCCGCTGTGATCGGCTTCTCCGTCTCTCGCGAGAGCACCGAAGGGGCGTTGACCGCATTGATCGCCCAGCTCCGCCGGCTGCATCCGGCCCCACGCGTGCTGGTTGGCGGCCCGGCGCTGGCGCAGGACCCCATGCTGGCTCGGCGCTGCGGCGCGGATGCAGCGGCCACCTGTGCCCGCAGCGCGCTCGATGCCGCGCAATCCCTTCTGGCTGCGCCTTGCACCGCGCGCCACACCCACCTTCAGAGAAAGGACCAAAGTGTCGGGAACGCAGAGACAGGAGGGCGCGTTCCGGGGATTGGACCCGGGCGCTACCGCACGCCTCGTCTCGGCCGCGGCTGACATCGTCTTCGTGCTGGAATCCTCTGGCATGATCAGCGATGTCACCTTCGGCTTTGGTGAAGCGGAACCGGGCCTGGCCGCCATGCGCGAGCTGGTGGGCCAAGGCTTTCTCGACGCCGCTGCGCCCGACAGCCATGCCAAGGCGCGCGCGCTGATCGATGAGGCCCGGCAGGGTGCGGCACGACCGCGGCACATTAATCTCGGCACGCCGCGCGGCCAGCAGATGGCCATCATGTGCGCGGGCGCGCCGGCGGGGCAGGGGCATATCGTGCTCTATGCGCGCGACCTGCGCCCGTTGACCGGCCTGCAGCAGCAGCTGGTCGAGGCACTGCAGACCGTCGAGCGTGACTATGGCCGCCTGCGCCAGACCGAAACGCGCTATCGCCTGCTGTTCCAGATGTCCGGCGAGCCTGTGCTGCTGGCCGATGCCGCGACGCTTGCGATCACCGAGACCAACCTCGCTGCTGATCGCCTGATCGGCGCCTTGCCGGGCAGCGTGCGCGACCTGCCCGCGCTGTTCGAGGCATCGAGCGAAGAACGCCTGGCGGCGCTGCTCGGCCAGGCCCGCGCCGCTGGCCGCGCCGAGGAGATCGCCCTGCGGCTGCGCGGCCGGATGCGCGATGCCCTGGTCTCCGCGTCGCTCGTGCGTCAGGATTCGCAGCACCTTTTCCTGCTGCGCATCGCCACCGGTGAGGCACCGGTGCTGCGCCTGTCCGAGGCGCAGGCGCGACTCGCGGCCTTCCTGCAAGTGGCGCCTGACGCGATCGTGGTGGCCGGCGCCGATGGCCGGGTGCTGGGCGCGAACCAGGCCTTCCTCAGCCTCGCGGAAATGACCGCCATGGCGCAGGTGGAGGGCGAGCCGCTCGCGCGTTTCCTGGGCCGCCAGGAAGTCGAGCTGGAAGTGCTGCTGGCGAATCTGCGCCTGCGCGGCCCTGTGCGGCTGCTGCAGACCGTGGTCCGCGGCGCGCTGGGTGGTGAAGCGAGGGTGGAGCTCTCTGCGTCCGAAATTCCGGGCGTGGATCAGCCGCTCTATGGCTTCGCGCTGCGCGATATCGGGCCGCGCCTGGCGCCATCGGCCAATGGTAGCGCGCATGGCATGACGCCGTCGAACCTCGCCGAACTGGTGGGCCGCGTGCCGCTGAAGGAACTGGTGCGCGACGCCACGGATGTCATCGAGAAGCTGGCCATCGAAGCCGCACTCGAACTCTCCTCCGACAATCGTGCGCTGGCGGCCGAGATGCTCGGCCTGTCGCGGCAGTCGCTCTACGTGAAGCTGCGTCGCTTCGGGATCGGTGATCTCGGGCGCGATGCCAATGATAACGAGGAGGAAGGCTGATGTCGGGTCACGCCATCGCCCGTCCCGCGCCGCTGGCCGTGCTGGAATTGCTGAAGCCGGTGACCTGGTTTCCGCCGGTCTGGGCCTTCCTCTGCGGTGTGGTGTCGGTGGGCGTGCCGCTCTCCGACAAGATCGGTGAGATCGCGCTCGGCCTGTTGCTCGCGGGGCCTTTGGTCTGCGCCGCGTCGCAGGCGATGAATGATTGGGCGGATCGCCATGTGGACGCGATCAACGAACCCAACCGGCCGATCCCCTCCGGGCGCATCCCTGGCTCCTGGGGCCTGATCATCGCCTGGTTCTGGACCTTCCTCTCGGTGCTGGTGGGTGCCGCCCTCGGCCCCGTCGTGCTGGCCGCCACGCTCATGGGCATCACCTTCGCCTGGGCCTATTCCTTTGAGCCGATGCGCATGAAAGCCGATGGCTGGTGGGGCAACCTCACCTGCGGCATCTGCTATGAGGGCCTGGCCTGGGTCACCGGTGCTGCCGTCATGCTCGGCGGCAATGCGCCGCATTGGCACGTCTTCGCACTCGCCGGCCTCTACTCGCTCGGTGCGCATGGCATCATGACGCTGAACGACTTCAAGTCGATCGAGGGCGACAAGCGCATGGGCGTGCGCAGCCTGCCCGTGCAGCTGGGGCCTGAACGCGCGGCGCGCATGGCCTGCTGGTTCATGGCGCTGCCGCAGCTGGTGGTGATTGCACTGCTCGCGCATTGGGGCGCGCCCTGGCATGCGCTGGTCGTGACCGGCCTGCTGGGTGCGCAACTGCTCGCCATGCCGCGGCTGCTGCGCGATCCGCGCGGCCAGGCGCCCTGGTACAATGCGGTGGGCGTGCTGCTCTCCGTGCTGGGCATGATGGTCGCGGCCTTCGCGGTGCGGGGCATGCCGGTATGACGCAGGGGCTGTCCTGGATCGGCATTTTCCGCCTGGGTCTGGTGCAGACCGCATTGGGTGCGATCGTGGTGCTGACGACCAGCACCATCAATCGCGCCATGGTGGTGGAAATGGCCCTGCCGGCGACGCTGCCGGGCCTGCTGGTTGGTATCCACTACGCCATGCAATTGCTGCGTCCGCGCATGGGCCATGGCGCCGATACCGGTGGGCGGCGCACGCCCTGGATCATCGGCGGTATGGCGGTGCTGGCGCTGGGCGGCGCGGGTGCGGCGCTGGCGACCAATCTTTTCGCGGTGGGTTTCCTGGTGGGCACCCTCGCCGCCGTGCTGGCCTTCCTGCTGATCGGCGCCGGTGTGGGTGCCGCGGGCACCGCGCTGCTGACACTGCTCTCGGCCGAGGTTGCGCCCGGCCGCCGCGCCGCCGCCGGCACCATCGTGTGGCTGATGATGATCGCGGGCTTCGCCATCACCGCGACCATCGCCGGCCGGTTGCTGGACCCGTTCTCGCCGGAACGCCTGCTGGGCGTGGTCGCGGGTATCTGCCTGGCGGCCTTCCTGCTGGCCTGCGTCGCGGTTTGGGGCGTCGAGACCGGCATGCGCGCCAAGGCTCGTTCGGAGGTGCCGTTCCGTGAGGCGCTGCGCCATGTCTGGGCGGAAGCGGCATCACGCCAATTCACCATTTTCGTCTTCGTCTCGATGCTGGCCTATGCGACAGCCGATCTGGTGCTGGAACCCTTCGCCGGCGAGGTCTTCGGCCTGACCATCGGCCAATCCACCGCGCTCGCGGGGCAGCAGCATGCGGGCGTGGCGCTGGGCATGGTGCTGGTGGCGCTGGCCGGTTCGCTCGGGCGTGGCCGCTTCGGTTCGCTGCGCGCCTGGCGCGTGGGTGGCTGCATTTTTTCCGCATTGATGCTGGCGGTTCTGGCTGGTGCGCGGCCCGGCTTTCCGCTGGGTGCAGGCTTCTTCCTGCTGGGTATCGGCAACGGCGCATTCGCGGCGGCCGCCATCGCCTCGATGATGCAACTCGCCGGCCGCGACGGCGAGGAGCGCGCGGGCATGCGGATGGGGCTGTGGGGCGCGGCGCAGGCCATCGCCTTCGGGCTCGGCGGGTTGCTAGGCACCGTGCTGGTTGATCTCGTGCGCGCCGTCACTGGCAGCGCGCCCACGGCCTATGGCCTGGTGTTCGTGGTGGAGGCGCTGATCTTCGTCGCCGCCGCCGTACTTGCCTATCGCGTCGGCGCTGATCCGCGCCGCGTCCTGCCGGAAGGAGTACGCGCATGATGGAGACCTTCGATGTCATCGTGGTCGGAGGCGGGCCTTCTGGCGCGACCGCCGCGGATGACCTGGCCCGCGCGGGGCATCATGTCCTGCTGCTGGACAAGGCGGGGCGCATCAAGCCCTGCGGTGGCGCGATACCGCCGCGTGCCATCCGCGATTTCGACATCCCGGACAGCCAGATCGTGGCGCGTGTGAATTGCGCGCGGATCATCTCGCCCAAGGGGCGCGAGGTGGACATGCCCGTCGAGAACGGCTTCGTCGGCATGGTCGATCGCGAGCATTTCGACGAATGGCTGCGCGAGCGTGCCGCGGAGAATGGCGCCGAATGGCGGCGCGGGAATTTCGAACAGCTGGGCCGCGACAGCGAGGGCCTGGCGGTCGTGGAATACACGCCGAAAGGCGGTGGCGAGCGTGTCGCGGTTCGGGCGCGCTGCGTGATCGGCGCGGATGGCGCGCGCAGCCAGGTGGCCGCGCAGGCGATCCCGGATCAGAAGCCGCCGAAATGCGTCTTCGCCTATCATGAGATCGTCGAGACCCCGCGCAGCGCCGATTGGAACCCGCGTCGTTGCGACGTGATCTACGAAGGCAAGCACTCGCCCGATTTCTATTCCTGGGTCTTCCCGCATGGCGAGACCTTCTCCATCGGCACCGGCAGCGCGCGGAAGGGTTTTTCCCTGCGCGGTTCCATCGGTGACCTTCGCGGGCGGTTGGGCATGACCGGCTGGCGCACCCTTCGCAAGGAAGGCGCGCCGATCCCGATGAAGCCGCTGAAGCGCTGGGATAACAAGCGTGATGTCGTTCTCGCCGGCGATGCCGCGGGCGTGGTTGCGCCCGCGAGCGGCGAGGGCATCTACTACGCGATGCTGGGTGGTCGTCTGGCGGCGGTGGCGGCCACGAAGCTGTTGGAAACCGGCGATGCGCGGCAACTGGCCACGGCACGCCAAATGTTCATGAAGGACCACGGAAAGGTCTTTTGGATCCTTGGCATTATGCAGACGTTCTGGTATCGTAACGATTGGACGCGTGAGCGCTTCGTGAAGATGTGCCGCGACCCGGACGTGCAACGGCTGACATGGGAGGGCTACATGAACAAGACGCTCGTTCGTCGCGATCCTTTGGCCCATGTCAAAGTTTTCTTCAAAGACCTGGCGCATCTTCTGGGGCTGGCACGCGCATGAGCAACATGACCGACACATCCTCCCGCTTCCAGACCGAGAGCTGGGACACTGGCCGCATGGTGCGACCGCACCATCGCGACCTGCCGATGCGCGTGGGCACGCGATGCTCGCCGCTGGCACTTTGGCAAACGCGCGAGTTCATTGCGCAGGCCTCGCGCTTCTGCCCCGTGCTGCACGGGAAAAGCATGTTCGAGGAGACGCAGATCTCCACCAGCGGCGACATCATCCAGTCGCGCCGCCTCGCGGAGATCGGCGGCAAGGGCCTCTTCGCCAAGGAAATCCATGAGGCGCTGCTCGATGGCCGCGTGGACATGGCGGTGCATTCGCTGAAGGACCTCGAGACCGAGATGCCACCTGGCATCGTGCTGGCCTGCGTGCTGAAGCGCGAAGACCCGCGCGATGCGCTGGTCCTCGGAGCGGGCATGGAGAATTCCGTGGACCCGCAGGACCCGCTGGCCTCGCTGCCTTACGGCGCGCTCATCGGCACCTGTTCGGTGCGGCGCCAGGCGCAGCTGCTGGCAGCCAGGCCTGACCTGCGCATCGGCATGCTGCGCGGCAATGTGCAGACACGGCTGTCGCGGGTGCATGACGGCCACATCGCCGGCACGCTGCTGGCGATCGCGGGGCTGAACCGCCTGGGTCTGGAGCGCGAGGCGGACATCATCCTCGATGAATCCGTGATGGTGCCCGCGGCTTGCCAGGGCATCATCGGCATCACCTGCCGCGAGGATGACGGCGAGATGATGGAACTGCTCGGCGCCATCGGTGACATCCCCTCGCGCCACGCGGCGGATGCCGAACGCGCGCTGCTGCACGCGGTGGATGGCAATTGCCGCACGCCGGTCGGTGCGCATGCGGTGCTGCTGGGGGCTGGGCGCATGCGCATCACCGGGTTGATCGCGCGCGCGGATGGCAGCTTCGTGCTGCGCCGCACGGTCGAGGGCAGCGTGAAGGATGGCCCGCGCATGGG
>JAIXVH010000371.1 GCA_027483125.1 Acetobacteraceae bacterium
CTCGCTGCCCGGATAGATGGTGAAGCCGATGGCCGAGCAGCCCAACCGCAGCGCGTCGCCCACCGTGCCGGTCACCGCCTGGTCCTTGGTGGTGGACAGGCTGTTCGACGAATTGACCTTCAGGATGGTCGGGATGCAGCCGGCGAAGGAACCGGCACCCGCCTCGATCATGCCCAACGGCGCGGCATAGGCGTTGAGGCCGGCCTCGATCGCCAGCTCGAAATGATAATGCGGGTCATAGGCCGCGGGGTTCGGCGCGAAGCTGCGCGCCGGGCCATGCTCGAAGCCCTGGTCGACCGGCAGGATCACCATGCGGCCGGTGCCGCCGAGCTTGCCCTGCATCAGGATGCGGGCGAGGTTCGCGCGCGTGCCGGGGTTGTCGCTCTCATACCAGGAGAGGATTTCTTTGACTTTGCGCGTGAGCTTCATGGCCTGGCCCCTGTGTTGGATGGCCGGGCGTGTAGCGCAGCCCAGGGTGTCGCGAAAGACCGGGTTACCCCTTCGCAATGACAACCCAATGCGTGGTCACATGCACGGCGGGTTCATCGGCCTCCTCCGCGCCGATCAGCACCTCGCCATAGACCATGCGCTTGCCGGCCTTGACCACGCGGGCGGTGGCCACCAGCGGGCCGGGTCCGGCGGGACGCAGGAAATTCACATTCATGGTCGAGGTGACGCTGTTGTCACGACCCTGGGTTGTGGTCAGCAGCGCCATCCACATCGCCACATCCGCCAGCCCCATGATCGCGGGGCCGGAGACGGTATTGCCCGGCCGCAGCAGCAGCGGGTCCGCGGGCAGGCGCAGGCGCGCCACGCCATCAGCGGCCTCCAGTACCGTCACGCCCCAGCTGGCGGCCAGCGGCACGCCGCGATGCATGATGGCGGTCAGTGCCTCGGGCGTCATGCTCGAACACCGCCGACGACGCGGCCCAGGCAGGGGTTATGGCCCATCCAGTAGCAAAGCTCCGCCGGGCGGCTGATGCGGTAGAGCGCGAAATCGGCCCGCATGCCCGGCGCCAGCACGCCGCGATCGGCCATGCCGAGTGCGGCCGCGGCATGGCGGGTCACGCCCAGCAGCGCCTCGGCCACCGTCATGCGGAACAGGGTGCAGCCCAGGTTCAGCATCAGCAGCAATGACCGGGCCGGCGAGGAGCCGGGGTTCATGTCGGTGGACAGCGCCATGCGCACGCCATGCCGGCGCATCGCGGCCACATCGGGGTGTGCGGTCTCGCGCAGGGTGAAGGCGGCGCCGGGCAGCAACACGGCCACCGTGCCGGCGCGGCCCATCGCGGCCAGCCCGCCCTCATTCGAGCGTTCCAGATGATCGGCCGAGAGCGCGCGCCAGGCCGCCGCCAGCGCGGCACCGCCCTGGTCGGTCAATTGGTCGGCGTGCAGCTTCACCGGCAGCCCCGCCTCGCGCGCCGCGGCGAAGACCCAACCGGTCTCTTCATTGGTGAAGGCGATGGAATCGGCGAAGGCATCGACCGCATCGGCCAGACCCTCGCGCGCGGCGAGCGGGAGAATGTGCTCGGCGACATGCCGCGCATATTCGGCGCGCCGGCCTGCGAATTCCGGCGGTGTCGCGTGCGCTGCCAGCAAGGTGGTGGTGATGTTCACCGCCCGCGCGCCCGCCAGCGCGCGTGCGACGCGCAACTGCTTGCACTCGCTGTCGGCATCCAGCCCGTAGCCGGATTTCACTTCGACCGTGGTGACACCCTCGGCCAGCAGGCCGTCCAGCCGCGGCAGGCTCTGCGCCAGCAGCGCCGCATCATCGGCCGCGCGGGTGGCCCGCACGGAGGAGAGGATGCCCCCGCCCGCCCGCGCGATCTCCTCATAACTCGCACCTGCGAGGCGCTGTTCGTATTCCGCCGCGCGATCGCCGCCAAAGACCAGATGCGTGTGGCAATCGATCAGCCCCGGCAGCAGCCAGGCGCCCTCGCAATCCACGCTCTCGCCGGCCGGTGCGTCCTGGGCGCGGCCGACCCATGCGATGCGCCCATCCTCGACCGCGATGGCGCCGTCCTCGATGATGCCCAGGCGATCATCGGCCATGGTCGCCAGCTGCGCGTTGCGCCAGATGCGCATCAATATCCGCCCGCCAGCGTCGCGAAGCGCCCCGCGCGCACCAGGGCCGAGACGGCCGCGATATCGGGCGCCATCAGCCTGTCGCTGTCCCAGGCGCGGGCGACGCCGCGGACCAGTTCATGGGCTGCCTCAAGCCGTGCCGAACTGCGCAGCGGGCGATGAAACTCGATGGCCTGCGCGGCCGCCAGCAGCTCGATGGCCAGGATATCCGCGAGGTTGCGATACATCGGCCGCAGCCGCAGCGCGGCACCGGTGGCCATGGAGACATGGTCCTCCTGGTTGGCGCTCGTGGGCAGGCTGTCGGTCACGCGCGGATTGGCCAGATGCCGGTTCTCCGCGGTCAGCGCGGCGGCGGTGACCTGGGCGATCATGAAGCCCGAATTCACCCCGCCATCGCGCACCAGGAAGGCCGGCAGGCCGGACAATGCCGGGTCGATCAGCAGTGCGATGCGCCGTTCGGCGATGGCACCCGTCTCGGCCATGGACAGCGCAAGGTGATCGGCCGCGAAGCCCACCGGCTCGGCGTGGAAATTGCCGCCCGAGAGCACCTCGCCCCCGATCACCAGCGGGTTGTCGGTGACCGCATTGGCCTCGCGTTCCAGCACCGCTGCGCTGTGGTCCATGGCGTCGAGTGCCGCACCCAGCACCTGCGGCGTGCAGCGGATGGAATAGGGGTCCTGCACGCGCGGGTCGTCGATGCGGTGGCTTTCGCGAATGGCGCTGCCCGACATCAGGCCGGCCAATGCCGCGGCCACCCGGATCTGCCCCGGCTGGCGGCGCAGCGCATGGATGCGCGCATCGAAGGGCGTGTCCGAGCCGCGCAGACCCTCGGTGGAGAGCGCGGCAGCAACCAGTGCCGTGGCGAAGAGACGCCGCGCGCGGAACAAGGCATCCAGCGCGATGGCGGTGCTGACCTGCGTGCCGTTGAGCAGCGCCAGCCCCTCCTTCGGGCCCAGCACCAGCGGCTTCAGCCCGAGCTGCGCCAGCGCATCGCCGCCGGCGACTTCCACGCCGCGGAACAGCGCGCGCCCCTCGCCCACCAGCACCAGCGACATATGCGCCAGCGGCGCCAGATCCCCCGATGCGCCGACCGACCCGCGCGAGGGGATGATCGGCAGCACATCCTGCGCCAGCATCTCGGTCAGGTAGTCGATCACGATGGGCCGCACGCCGGAGGCACCCTGCGCCAGCGCCAGCGCCTTCAACGCCATCACCAGGCGCACCACCCGCGGGGCCAGGCGCTTGCCCACGCCGGCGGCATGGCTGCGCAGCAGGTTGAGCTGCAGCGCGGCCAGTTCGGCATCGGCGATGCGCGTCTGCGCAAGCTTGCCGAAGCCGGTGTTCACGCCATAGAGCGCGGCGCCGGTGGCCAGGGCGGCTGCCAGTGAATCGTGACTGGCCTGCACCGCCGCGCGCCAATCGCCCGACAAGCGCAAGGGCGCGCCGGCGCTGATCGCGGCCAGTTCGCGCAGGTTCGCATCGCCCGGCGTCACAGCGCGATCCCCGGCAGGTCGAGGCCTTGTTCGCGGGCGCAGGCCTTGGCGATGTCGTAGCCCGCATCGGCATGGCGCATCACGCCGGTTGCGGGGTCGTTCCACAGCACGCGTTTCAGGCGCCGCGCCGCGTCATCGGTGCCGTCGGCGACAATCACCATGCCCGAATGCTGCGAATAGCCCATGCCCACGCCGCCACCATGATGCAGCGACACCCAAGTCGCGCCGCTGGCGGTGTTGAGCAGCGCATTCAGCAGCGGCCAGTCGGAGACGGCGTCAGAGCCATCCATCATCGCCTCCGTCTCGCGGTTGGGCGAGGCGACGGAACCGCTGTCCAGATGGTCGCGCCCGATGACGACAGGCCCGATCTCACCGCGCGCCACCATCTCGTTGAAGGCGAGCCCCAGCCGGTGGCGATCGCCTAAGCCCACCCAGCAGATGCGCGCCGGCAGGCCCTGGAAGGCGATGCGCTCGCGCGCCATGTCCAGCCAGCGATGCAGATGCGTGTCATGCGGCATCAGCTCGCGCACGCGGTCATCGGTCTTGCGGATATCATCCGGATCACCCGACAGCGCGGCCCAGCGGAACGGTCCCACGCCGCGGCAGAAGAGCGGGCGGATATAGGCCGGCACGAAGCCCGGGAAATCAAAGGCGTTCAGCAGTCCCTCGTCCTTCGCCATCTGGCGGATGTTGTTGCCGTAATCGAGCACGGCCGAACCCATGCGCTGGAAATCCAGCATGGCCTGCACATGCGCCACCATGCTGCGCTTGGCGGCGGCGGCCACTGCGCGCGGGTCGGAGACGCGCTTGGTTTCCCACTCGTCCAGCGTCCAGCCGGCGGGCAGGTAGCCATTGACCGGATCATGCGCGGAGGTCTGGTCGGTCACGATGTCCGGCACCACGCCACGGCGCACGAGCTCGGGGAAAATCTCCGCCGCATTGCCAAGCAGGCCCACGCTGATCGGCCGCGTCGCGGTGCGCACCATGTTGAGCGCAGTGTCCAGGTCATCGGCGCGATAATCGAGGTAGCGCGTCTCCAGCCGCTTCTCGATCCGGCTTGCCTGGCATTCCACCGCCAGCACCGAGGCGCCAGCAAACACGCCAGCCAATGGTTGCGCGCCACCCATGCCGCCCAGTCCGCCGGTCAGGATCCAACGCCCTGTCAGGTCACCCTTGAAATGCTGCCGCCCGGCCTCGACGAAGGTCTCATAAGTGCCCTGCACGATGCCCTGCGTGCCGATATAAATCCACGACCCCGCGGTCATCTGGCCGTACATCATCAACCCCAGCCGATCGAGCTTGTCGAAATGCTCCCAGCTCGCCCAGTTCGGCACCAGGTTGGAATTGGCGATCAGCACGCGCGGTGCATCGGCATGCGTCTCGAACACGCCGACGGGCTTGCCGGATTGCACCAGCAGGGTCTGGTTTTCCTCCAGCCGCTTCAGTGTCGCGACGATGCGCTCATAGCTGTCCCAATCGCGGGCCGCGCGGCCGATGCCGCCATAGACCACGAGTTCGCCGGGCTTCTCGGCCACCTCGTCATCCAGGTTGTTCATCAGCATGCGCAGCGGCGCCTCGGTGCTCCAGTGCTTGGCCTGGAGGGTGAGGCCGCGCGAGGCGCGGATGGCGGGTGCGTTTCGGAAGCGGTTGTCCATATCGGATCATAGCGCGGCTTGCGGGGCGCGCCACAGGGCGCGAACATGCTGCCATGACAAGTTTCCACGCACGCCAGGCGATGCTGCCAGATGGTTGGCGCAACGATGTGCTGATCGAGACCGAGGCTGGCTGCATCACCCGCGTCACCCCCGGCGCGGCGCCAGCCGACGCGATGCGGCTGGACTTCGTTCTGCCTGGCATGCCCAACCTGCACAGCCACGCCTTCCAGCGCGCCATGGCCGGCCGCGCCGAACGCCGCAGCATTGCACGCGACACCTTCTGGACCTGGCGCGAGGCGATGTACGCCGTCGTCACGCGCATGACGCCGGCTGCGCAACAAGCCGTTGCCGCCATGCTGCACGCCGAATCCCTGGAGCGCGGCTACACGCATATCTGCGAGTTCCACTATCTGCATCATCGCCCGGACGGCACGCGCTACGCTCCGCATGAGGTGATGGCGGAGAGCCATATCGCGGCGGCAGCGGATAGCGGCATAGGGCTGACGCTGCTGCCCAGCCTCTATCGCCATGGCGGGATTTTCGGCGCCGACCCAGCAGCGGGGCAGCGCCCCTTCCTGCATGACGCCGACGACTACCTGGCGTTGATGCAGCGGCTTTCGGCCCGCACCGGCCCGCTGGTCGCGCTGGCCTTCTCGCCGCATTCGCTGCGCGCGGTCACGCCCGCGATGCTGCGCATGATTGCCGATGCCACGACCGGCCCGATCCACATGCACCTGGCCGAACAGCGGCGCGAAGTCGACGAATGCGTCGCCGCGACCGGCCTGACGCCGGGCGCCTGGATGCTGGAGAACGGCTTGGCCGATCCGCGCTGGTGCTTCATCCACTCGACGCATCTGACCGACGCGGAAGTCAGCGGCCTGGCAGGCGCCGGCGCCATCGCCGGGCTATGCCCGCATACCGAGGCATCGCTCGGCGACGGCGTGTTCCGCCTGCCCGACTGGCTGGCCGCGGGCGGCGCTTTGGGCGTGGGCAGCGACAGCCAAGTCTGTGTCGATCCCGCCCAGGAATTGCGTCAGCTGGAGACCAGCCAGCGCCTCAAGCTCGAAGCCCGCAGCATCGCAGCCGAGGAAGCGACACCGCATCCTGGCGCGCGGCTGTATCGCGCGGCCCTTGCCGGCGGCGCGCGCGCAGCCGGCGCACCGATCGGTGCCATCGCGCCCGGCATGCGCTGCGACCTGATCGAACTGAACCGCGACCACCCCGACCTGCTCGGCCTCAAGTGCGATGCCGTGCTGGATGCCTGGATCTTCGGCCCCGGGCGCGGGCATTTGCGCAGCAGTATCGTCGGCGCGCGCCATGTGGTGCGCGATGGCGAACATATCCACGCGCGCGCCATCCGTGAGGGTTTCGCGCGCGCCATGAAGGAGATCTGGGCATGAGCGCATTGCAGGGCCAGGTGGCATGGGTGACGGGTGGCAGCCGCGGCATTGGCCGTGCCATCGCGACGCTCTTCGCGCGCGAAGGTGCCGACATCGCCTTCAACCACCTCGATGATGACGCCTGCGCCGAGGAGGTCGCGGCCGAGATCCGCGCCATGGGCCGCCGCGTCTTCCACACCAGCGCCGATATGGGCGACACCGCCGCGATCCGCCGCTTCGCCGCCGAAGCCCAGGCCGCGACGCGCATGCCCGATGTGCTGGTGAACAATGCCGGGCTCAACATCCGCGGCGCCTTCGAAACACTGACCGAATCCGATTTCGACCGCGTGATGGATGTGCACATCAAGGGCATGTTCTTCATGGCGCAGGCGGTCTATCCGGCGATGTGCGCGCGTGGTTCCGGGCGCGTCATCAACATCGCCTCGCAACTGGGCTTCAAGGGCTCGCCGCTGCTCACACCCTATTGCGCGGCGAAGGCCGCGATCATCGGCTTCACGCGCGCGCTTTCCTACGAGGCTGCGCCGCGCGGTGTGCTGGTCAATTCCATCGGGCCCGGTCCCGTGGAGACCGATCTGACAGCCGCCCGCGGGCCCGAATGGCGCCGCGCCATTGAAGCCAGCCTGCCCATCGGGCGCCTTGGCCATGTCGATGAAATCGCGGCCACCGCCTTGCTGCTGGCCGGCCCCGGCGGCGGCTTCTTCGTGGGCGCCTGCCTGTCGCCCAATGGTGGGGATGTGATGCATTGATCGAGACGGATTTTGCCGGTGCGGTCGCGCGCATCACCATCGC
>JAIXVH010000027.1 GCA_027483125.1 Acetobacteraceae bacterium
CACATCCAGCATCGCCCCGCGCACGCCGATGCTCTACGACATCTGGGCCGCGCAGCAGCTCTACGGCGCCAACACAGCGACGCGCGCGGGTGACAGCGTCTATTCCTGGGGCGTCAGCGAAGCCTTTTTCATGACCATCTGGGATGGCGGCGGGATCGATTCCATCGATGCGTCGAACCAGTTGCTGCCCAACCGCATCGACCTGAATGCGGGGGCCTTCAGCTCCATCGGCATGCGGCTGACGGAGGCCGACCGCCGCATGGGCATACCCGCCTTCGCCACCGCCACACCCACGCCGAGCTATGACGGGCAGAACAACCTGGCCATCGCCTATGGCGCCTCGATCGAGCGCGCGCTTGGTGGCTCCGCCGCCGACAGCATCACCGGCAATGCGCTGGACAACACGCTCTCCGGCGGCGCGGGCGATGATGTGCTGAACGGTGGCACGGGCAACGACTCCCTGATCGGCGGCGCCGGCCACGACCAGTTCGTCATCGACAGCGCGGGCGATGCCATCACCGAAGCCGCGAATGAAGGCACTGACACCGCCTGGGTGAATGCGGCGGGCGCGCCGGTCATCGGCTCGCATGTCGAGATCATCCGCCTGTTCGGCGCCGGTGCCGCCGTGCAGGGCGGCCATACGGGTGCGGATATCGTGGCCAATGCCGCGCTCTCCTCCACGCTGAGCGGCGGCGATGGCGCGGATGTGCTCTGGGGCAGCGCGCTGGCCAATACGCTCTCGGGCGGTGCGGGCGATGACATCATCCGCGCGCAGGGCGGCGGCGGGCGCTTCGCCGGCGGGCAGGGGAATGACAACATCGTCGTCGATGCGCTGGCCACCACCATCATCGAGAACGCAGCCGAAGGCATCGACACCGCCTGGGTCACGGTCAATGGCTACACCATGGCGGCGGGGGTGGAGATCACGCGGCTCGCGGGCAGCGCCACGCAACTGACCGGCAGCGCCGATGCCGAGCAGATCGTCGCCAACCCGATCTTCGGCGGCAATCTCAACGGCGGCGCGGGCGATGATGTGCTGTGGGGCAGCGGCCTGGCTGATGACCTGTCGGGCGGCGATGGCGCGGACACGCTGCGCGGCCAGGGCGGCGCCGACACCTATCGCGGCGGGCCGGGCAACGACCATTTCGTCGTGCTCGATGCCGGCACGATCATCATCGAGGAGGCGGATGCCGGCTACGACACCGCCTGGATCGGCCTGGCCGCCAACACCGATTTCACGCTGGCCGCGAATGTGGAGCGCGCCAATCTCAGCGGTGCCGCCAACCGCGTCACCGGCAATGCGCTGGACAATGTGCTGGTGGGTGATGCCGTCGCGTCCCGGCTGGATGGCGGCGCGGGGAGTGACACCATCTTCGGCAGCCCGCTGGCCGACACGCTGACAGGCGGCGCGGGCAATGACGTGATCTACGCCGGCGGCGGCGCCGACCGCCTGGTCTTCGCGGCCGGCTGGGGCCTGGACCAGGTGGCGGGCTTCTCCACCGCGGCCGGCGGCAAGCTCGATTTCACCGGCAGCGGCATCACCTTCGCGCAGCTCGTGATCGAGTCCGCGGGCGGCAATACGCAGGTGATGCAAGGCGGCTCGCTGGTGCTGCTGTTCGGCGTGGCCAGCCTGTCGGCTGGGGATTTCATCTTCGGCTGACGCTTGCGGCCCGGCCCGCCGCCGCGCCATGGTGCGTGCATGGCAGCTCTTCGCACACCCGCCGGCATCCTGATCCTCTGCGCGGTGATCGCGGCGGCACTCGCGATGGGCACGCGCAACAGCTTCGGCCTGTTCCTGGCGCCGATGACCACGGCACTGGGCTGGAGCGCCTCAGGCTTCGCCTTCGCCATCGCGCTGCAGGTGCTGCTGAACGGCGTGTTCCAGCCGATCTGCGGCAATCTGGCGGACCGCTACGGCGCGCGGCCGGTGATCATGGGGGGTGCTGCGCTCTATGGCGTCGGCATCGCGGGCATGGCGCTGTCCTCCGACATCGCGCTGTTCACCTTCTTCGCGGGCGTGGTGATGGGCATCGCGGTGTCGGCGGCCGGCATGCCGATCATCAGCGCCACACTCACGCGGCTGCTCCCGGCGGAGATGCGCGGCCGCGCCGTGGGGCTGTCCACCGCGGGCTCTTCCTTCGGGCAGTTCCTGGTGGTGCCCTTGGCGCAGCTGGGCATCAACCTGGCGGGCTGGCAGGGTGCCATGCTGCTGCTGGCGGGCCTGGCACTGCTGATGGTGCCGCTGGCGATCCCGATGGATGACAGCGCCGCGCGCCGCGCCCGGGGCACAGCGGGGGATGAAAGCGCCACGGTCGCGCTGAAGCGCGCGCTGTCCACGCCGAGCTTCTGGTGCCTGTTCTTCGGCTTCTTCGTCTGCGGGATGCATGTCTCCTTCATGGGCGTGCACATGCCGGGCTTCGTCGCGTCATGCCATTTGCCGGCCTATGTCGGCGCGGGCGCGATTTCGCTGATCGGGCTGTTCAATGTGGTGGGCAGCCTGGCGGCGGGTGAACTCTCGCAGCGCTGGCAGCGGCGCAACCTGCTGGTGATCATCTACGCGTCACGCGGGGTGGTGATGACCGCCTTCATGCTGGCCGACAAGACCACGGCCAATGTGCTGATCTTCAGCGCCTTCATGGGGCTGTTGTGGCTCTCCACCGTGCCGCCCACGGTGGCGCTGTGCGCGCGGAATTTCGGCACGCAATGGCTGGCCACCATTTTCGGGCTGGTGTTTCTGGGCCACCAGATCGGCGGCTTCACCGGCGCCTTCCTGGGCGGCTTCATCTTCGACCGCACCGGCAGCTATGACCTGATGTGGAGCATCTCCATCGCCGCCGCCGCCTTTGCCGCGCTGATCCACCTGCCGGTGCGCGACCCGGTTCTCACACCCGCGAAAGCTTGACGATACTTCATCCGTCACGGGCGTAACTCCTGCGGCGTGGCACGCGAAGCCATGGCAACACCTGCCCAGGAGCTGCCCATGCAAGCCGCCGCCACCCGGATCGACCCGCGCATGATCACCGCCATCTCCTGGATCGCGGCCGGCTGGATCGCCTGGGAATTCCTCTACTACGAACAATTCAAGCTGACCGGTGCCGAGGGCAGCATCCAGGGCGTCTTCCAGCCCATCGCCAACTGGATCGGGCTGCCCGCGCATGAAGCGCCGATCCGCTGGACGGTGGCGATCCTGGAAATCATCGCAGCCACCCTGGTCATCAACCAGCCCACGCGCTGGTACGGCGCCTTCATGTCGGCCGGCATCATGGCGGGCGCGATCTTCCTGCATGTGATCGGCCCGATCGGGATCGACCCCTATGATGACGGCGCCATGCTGTTCAAGGAGGCCTGCTTCACCCTGACGGTGGCCGGCCTCCTGCTGTGGCTGCACCGCGCCGAAGCACCGCGGCTGTGAAGCCGCCCGCCCGCGAAGCCGCGCTCGATGCCCTGCGCGGCTGGATGCAGCTGTCCATCATGTTCAGCCACGCCTTCGGCAGTGTGACCGGCGCCTGGTTCATCCATGCCGCCTGGGGCACCTCGGACAGTTCGGAGCAATTCGTCTTCCTGTCCGGCTTCGGCCTCGGTTCGCTGTTCCTGTGGAAGCGCGCGCAGCTCGGTTTCGGCGGCGCGGTGCGGGACCTGCTGCCGCGCATCGCCAAGATGTGGCGCACGCACATGATCGTCTTTCTGGCCTTCGGGATCATGGTCGCGGGCGCTTGCAGGCTGTTCGGCGAACCAGGCTGGGACTTCGCCGCGGCGCACCCCTGGTACGCGCTGCTGGCCGGCGCGCTCACGCTCTACCAGCCGCCGCCCTTCATGGGGATCCTGGCGCTGTTCATCTACGCCATGCTGGCATTGCCGGTGTTCTCATGGCTGTCGGACCGCTTCGGCGCATGGGCGCTGCTGCTGCCGGCCGCGATGTGGCTGACCGGGCAGTTCGTGCCGCCGGATGTGCCGGCGCTGGGCGGCACCACCATCGCCTTCCACCCGCTCTCCTGGATCGCGCTGTTCATGCTGGGCGCCTTCTTCGGCCGCCGCGTGCTGACGACGGGCCGCGCCATCGGCCGCCACCCGCTGCTGCTGGCCGGGGCGGCGTCGATGATCCTGCTGGGCATCGTGATGAGCACCACCGCCTGGCTGCCCGATGCGCTGGTCGGCAAGGAGCAGCTGGCGCCGCTGCGGCTGTTGAACGCGCTGTCCTGGACCTATCTGGCGGTGAGCCTGGTGCCCCGCGATGCGGCCTGGGTGCGCAGCTGGCCCGCGGTGGCCCTGGCCACGATCGGCCGCAACTCGCTGCCCGCCTTCAGCCTGGGGCTGTTCTGCTCCTATGTGACGGTGCTGATGTTCCGCCACGGCCCGCTGCCGCAGCTGGTGGCCGAGCCGCTGATGCTGGGCCTGTCCGCCTGCGCCATGTGGGCCATCGCGCGACAAGGCTGGCCGGCCCCCTCCCGCACGACCCCACCCGCCCCCATCTTGCGTTGAACGGAGAACCCAATGCCCATCATTCATCGCCCAGGCTGGAACGCGCCCGAACATCAGGTCACGCCGCAGGCGCTGGTCACTGGCCGTCGCGCCTTGATGGCCAGCGCCATCCTGGCCGCCCCTGCCGCCGCGCAGATGGGCGCCGCCCCGCCGCTGCCGCCGCACACGCGCAATGAGCGCTTCCAGGGCGGCCGGGCGCTCACCGCCGAGCGCGAGGCCACCACCTACAACAACTTCTACGAATTCGGTTCGCACAAGGGCATCTGGCGCGACGCCCAGCGCATGCCGCGCCGCCCCTGGCGCCTGCAGGTGAACGGCCTGGTCGAGAACCCGCGCGAATTCGACATTGACGACCTGATCCGCCTGATGCCGATCGAGGAACGCATCTACCGCCTGCGCTGCGTGGAAGCCTGGGCGATGACCGTGCCCTGGACCGGCTTTCCGCTGAAGGCGCTGCTGGATGTGGTGCGGCCCATGGGCAGCGCGCGCTACCTGGCCTTCCAGACCGCGCAACTGCCCGCGGTCATGCCCGGCCTGCGCCAGACCTGGTTTCCCTGGCCGCATATGGAAGCCTGCACCATAGCGGAGGCGCAGAACGACCTGACCTTCATGCCCATCGGCATGTATGGCCAGCCCTTGCCGCAGCAGAATGGCGGGCCGTTGCGCGTGGTGTTCCCGTGGAAATACGGGTTCAAATCCGGCAAGTCGATCGTGCGCATCACCGTGCAGGAGGCGCGCCCGGCCACCTTCTGGGGCACGGTGCAGCCGCAGGAATACGGCTTCTGGGCCAATGTGAACCCGGCCGTGCCGCATCCGCGCTGGTCCCAGGCCACCGAACGCCTGCTGGGCAGCAATGAGCGCGTTCCCACCACGATCTGGAACGGCTATGGCGACTGGGTGGCCGGGATGTACCAGGGCCTGGAGGGTGAGCGGCTGTTCGCATGAGGATACTGGGTTGGGTGTTCATCGCCATCGCCTTCGCGCTGGGCTTTGCCTTCAGTTTCGGCCAGCCGCTGGGCCAGCTGATCTTCACCTGGGATAGCGGCTTCATCCCGACATTGCAGGCGGGCATCCAGCGCAATATCGCGCCCGGCCTGTGGGACTGGTTCTTCCTGCCGCTGCTGGAACGGCCGGTCTGGGTGGGGCCGTTCCTGCTGGGCTGCCTGGTGTTTTTCGTGCACGGGCTGTGGAAGCGCGCGACCGGGCGGGCTGCTTCCTGAGGGGCTGACTACAGCGCCGCTTCCAGGCGCAGTTCCGTCACCGCGCGGCCCCATTGCGCGGCCCGCACGCGCTCCACCTCCACAAAGCCCGCACGGGCATAAAGCGCAGCCGCCGCATCCAGCCCATCCAGCGTCCAGAGCACGCAGCGCTCGAAGCCCGCGCGCCGCGCCGCCGCCAGTGCCTCGGCCAGCCAGGCGCGCCCCAGCCCCTGCCCACGCAACGCGCCGTCCAGGATGAACCAGCGCAGATGCGCGACGCCTGGCATGTCCTGCGTGTCCAGCGCGATGGAGCCAAGCACGCGCCCATCCTGCGCCATGGCTGCACGAAAGAAGTCCCGCGCCGGGTCCATGCGTTGCAGGAACTCGCCCAATTCGCGCGCCACCTTCGCTTCGAAAAACGCGCCGAAACCATGGCGGTCCGCATAGTGAAGGGCATGCAACGCCGCGACGCCACCGATGACGCCGGGCGCCCAGCCCTCGACAAGAATCACACGGCTGTTCCGCCGATGGTCAGCCCCATCATCTTCAGCGTGGGCTGGCCCACGCCCACCGGCACGCCCTGGCCATTCTTGCCGCAGGTGCCGATGCCCGGATCCATGCCGCTGTCATTGCCGACCATGGTCACCTTGGTCAGCGCATCCGGGCCATTGCCGATCAGCGTCGCACCCTTCACCGGCGCGGTGATGCGCCCATCCTCGATGAGATAGGCTTCCGAGCCGGAGAACACGAATTTCCCGCTGGTGATATCCACCTGCCCACCGCCGAAATTCACCGCATAGAGCCCGCGCTTGACGCTGCGGATGATCTCATCGGGCGCATATTCGCCGCCCAGCATGATAGTGTTGGTCATGCGTGGCATCGGCGCATGCGCATGGCTCTGACGGCGCCCATTTCCTGTCGGCGCCACGCCCATCAGCCGCGCATTCTGCCGGTCCTGGATGAAGCCCTTCAGGATGCCGTCCTCGATCATCACCATGCGGCCTGACGGTGTTCCCTCGTCATCCACGGTGATCGAGCCGCGCCGGTCGGGGATGGTGCCGTCATCCACCACCGTGACACCAGGTGCTGCAATCCGCTGCCCCAGCAGCCCGGCAAAGGCGCTGGTCTGCTTGCGGTTGAAGTCGCCTTCCAGCCCGTGCCCGATCGCCTCATGCAGCAGGATGCCGGGCCAGCCTGGCCCCAGCACCACCTCCATCTCGCCCGCGGGCGCGGGTCGCGCATCCAGGTTCACCAGCGCCTGGCGCAGCGCCTCATCCACGCCAGCCTGCCAGGATTCGCGCGAGAGAACGCGCCCATAGCCGAAGCGCCCGCCGGTGCCGAAACTGCCGCTTTCCCGCCGGCCATCCACCTCGACCACGACCTGCACATTCACCCGCACCAGCGGCCGCAGATCGGCCACGCGCACGCCATCGGCGCGGATGATCTGCACCGCCTGCCATTCGCCGGTGATGGATGCACTGACCTGGCGCACGCGCGCATCCTTCGCACGCGCATAGGCGTCCAGCTCCATCAGCAGCGCGGTCTTGGCCTCGAAGCTCATCTCGTTCAGCGGGTTGGCATCGGCGTAGAGGCGGAGATTGGTGGCGCGCGGCGGCTCCGCCACCACGCCCGAATGCCCCGCGCGCGCGGCCGATACGGCCTCGGCCGCCCGGCGGATCGCGGCCTCCGAGATCTCGCCGGCATGGGCGTATCCCACCGCCTCGCCAGCCACGGCGCGCAGGCCGAAACCGCGATTGGTGTCGAAGCTGGCCGAACGGATGCGCCCGTCATCGAGGCTGATCGCCTCGCTCTCGCGGTATTCGAGGAACAGCTCGCCATCATCGCAGCCGGCCAGCGCGCCGGCCAGCAGCCGCCCCGCCGCGTCCAGGTCCAGCGCGTCATGGAACAGCGCGTCGGTGGTGGTCAGGGCATCGGTCATTTGGCGGTCCGTTCGATCTGATAGAGGCGCTCGGCGGGGAAGCGCAGGATGGCGCGTGTGCCCTCGCCGGGGCGCGAGCGGAGCGACAGGCTCGCCCCCTGCGCCTCGGCCAGCGCGCGCGAGAGGGAGAGGCCGATGCCAGAGCCCTCGAACTTCCGGGCCGCACCGGAATCGAGCTGGCTGAAGGGTTCGAATGCGCGCGGGATATCGGCCTCGGGCATGCCGATGCCGTTGTCGCGCACCTCGATCTCCAGGCCGCCATCCTCCAGCGCGCGGCCCGACAGCCGCACCTCGCCGCCGGAGAGCGTGAACTTCACCGCGTTGGAGAGCAGGTTCAGCAATACCTGGCGCAGCCGCATGCCATCGGCGCGCAGATCGGGCAGGCCGGGGGCCGCATCCAGCATCAGCCGCACGCCCGAGGCATTGCCGGCCGCCTGCATGACGCGCAGCACCTCGGCCATCAGGGGGGCGGGTTCCACGCGTTCCTCGCGCACCGAAACCCCGCCGGCCTCGGCGCTGGCGACGTCCAGGATGTCATTGATCAGTGTCAGCAAATGGCGGCCGGCATCGCGGATGGCGCTGATGTATTCCTCGCGGTTGGGCGCGTTGGGGGAGAGCTGCAGCGTCTCGGCGAAGCCGATCACCGCGGTCAGCGGGGTGCGCAGCTCGTGGCTCATGGTGGCCAGGAAGCGGGACTTGGCGGCACTCGCGGCTTCGGCCTGGCGGCGGGCGGCGTCGATTGCGGCGCGCGCTTCGTTCTCCTCGGTCACATCGGTAAAGGTCAGCACGAAGCCGCCGCCGGGGATCGGGTCGGAGACGATCTCCACCCAGCCGCCCCCTGGGCGTTGGCGCAGGGTGCGCCAGGGCTGCAGCCGGTCGCGTGCCAGGCGCTCGGCGGCGATGGCGGCCGCCGCCTCGCCCTCGCCGAACTCACCTATCGCCAGCAACTCGGCCACGAAATCGCGGAAGGGCGTGCCCGGCGCCACTGCTTCGGCACGCATGCCGATGATCTGCTGGAAGCGCGCATTGGTCGCGAGCACGCGCTCATTCTCGTCGAACAGGCAGATGCCGTGCCGGATATTCTCCAGCATCGCGGCCAGCACCTCGCTGCGCCGCTGCGCCTTGGCCTCGGCCTCCACCAGGCGGGTCACGTCGCTGACGGCAATGATGAAGCCGCCATCGGGCGTCGGGTCGCTGACCACCTCGAAGACCCGGCCATCGGGCAAGGCGCGCTGGAAAACATGCGACCGCGTGCGGTCCAGGCCCTGCTGCCAGCGCATCATGGCCGCGCCATCCGGGTCGGGGCCAAGGCCGCCGTCGGCCTGCTGCTCGGCCAGCACCTCGGTCAGGGTGATGCCGGTGCGTTGATGCAGCCCGGCCACGCCGCTCATGCTTTCGGCCAGCGAATTGGCCGCGATCAGCCGCGCATCGGGGCCATACATCGCCAGCCCGTGGCGGATGCCCTCCAGCATGGTCGAGACGGTGCTGGCGCGCTGCGCCGCACTCGCCTCGGCCTCATGCAGGGCGGTGATATCGGCATAGGTGCGCACGAAGGCGCCGCCCTCGGCCGGCACCGTCACCACCTCCACCACCTGGCCATTGGGGCGGACGCGGATGTAGCGGTCAGGCCCGGTCCACATCGCGACCGGCCGGCGCGCCAGGAAGGCCGCGGTCTGCTCCGCATCGCCGTATTCGCCGCGCGCAATCTGGACGTCGCGCAGCGCGGGCATGCTCGCGCCGGGGCGGAATTCCTCCGTCGTCAGGTTGCACATCTCGCAGGCCAGGCGGTTGACCGCGAGCACCGTGCCGTTCTCGTCGAACAGGGCGATGCCGTGCCGCATGCCCTCGAGCATGGTGTTCAGCATCTCCGCGCGCTGCGCGGCATGCGCCTCGGCGGTGTGCAGGGCGGTGATGTCGCTGAAGGTGCGCACGAAGCCGCCGCCCGCGGCCGGCAGGGTGACGAATTCCACCACCTGGCCATTGGGCCTGGCGCGGACGTAGCGGTCCGGCCCGTGCCATTGCACATTGGGGCGGCGCGCGAGGAAGGCGGCGGTCTGCTCCGCATCGCCATATTCGCCGCGCGCGATCTGCATGTTGCGCAACTCGGCCATATGCGCGCCGGGGCGGAATTCCTCCTCCGTCAGGCCGCACAGTTCTCGGGCCAGGCGGTTGACCGCGCGCACCCGGCCATCCTCGCCATAGAGCGCGATGCCGTGCTGCATGCTCTCGAGCATGATGTTCAGCATCTCCGCGCGGGCCGTCGCCTCGGCGCGCGCGCGGTGCAGGTCGGTGATGTCGTTCAGCACGCTGACGTGGCCGCCATCGGCCAGCGGTTCGCGGCGGATGGAGATCATGTCGCCATTCGGCCGCTGCCGTTCGAAGGATTGCGGCAGATGCGCCTGGTCGTGCAGCATGGTGACCATGGCGTCGGTCGAGACATCGCCGAACTCGCCGGCCGCGCCGCGCCTGCGCGCGACGTCGGCCATGTGATCGCCGATCGCCACCGGGCTGTCGGCCATGATGCGGCTATAGGCGGCGTTGACGAAGCGGGCGCGGTGATCCGCGCCCCAGACCAGCACGCCCACCGGCAGGGCCGAGAGAATCGCGTCGAGCAGCGTGGCGCGGCGGCGGGCATCGGCCTCCGCGTTGCGCAGCGCCGTCACGTCCGAGACTTCCACCAGGCGCGAGCCATCGGTCAGCCGGGCGCGGCGGAAACGGACGGACTGGCCGCCGGGCCGCAGCCGGTCCTGCACCACCGAGCCCTGGGCGGCATCGTGCCGCGTGCCGGCCAGCCAGGCCCGGGCATCGCCGGGCTGCATCTCGCCATGCTCGACCAGCCGGCCGAAGAGTTCCTCGGCGTTCATGCCGGGGTTCACGCGGCTGGCCGGCAGGCCGATCAGCTGGGCATATTGGGTGTTGCGCAGCAGCAGCTTCTCGTCGCGGTCATACAGCGCCACGCCGCTGCCCAATGCGTCGAACAAGGTCTCCAGCTGGCGCAGATCGGCCATGGCCGTCTGCAGGGGTTCTGCCAGGTGCGACACATCCATCAGGCAGGCGATGAAGCCGCCGCCGGACATAGGCTGCACGCGCAGTTCCAGCGTGGTGCCATCGGCGTGGCGCAGCATGCGGCGGTAGGGGCGGCTGCGGTCCAGCGCCAGCGTATCGACCACCTGCTGTTCCGGGTCGCCCGGGCCATAGAGGCCGCGCAGCGCGAAGAGGCGCACCGTTTCGTCGAGCGTGATGCCGGGTGCGAGGCGCCGGCTCTCCACCCCCGCCAGCGCCAGCATGCGCTGGTTGGCCAGCACCATGCGGTCCTGGCCGTCGAAGACGATGATGGCCAGCGGCAATGCGTCCAGCATGGACAGGTCGGCGATGCTGTCCGCGCTGCTCATGCCGGTTGCCGCAGCCGGTGCAGCGCCAGCAGGCCCATGGTCAGGACCAGCACCGCCACCGCCTGGTGCAGCGTGCCCAGCCCCACCGGCACCACATGGATCAGCGTGAGAATCCCAAGCCCGTATTGCAGGCCGATCGAGGCGGCGAAGCCCCAGGCCAGCAGCCGCGCGGGGCCCGCCAGACGCCGCGCCGACCATGCCGCCCAGAGCGCCGCGGCCAGCGTGGCCGTGGCCAAAAGCCGGTGGTTGAACTGCACGGCGGCGATATTGGCCGTCAGGTTCCGCCACCAGGGCTGCAGGTCCAGATAGCCCGCGGGCACCAGCGCGCCGTCCATCAGCGGGAAGGTGTTGTAGGTGAAGCCCGCACGGATGCCGGCCACGAAGCCGCCGGCCAGCATGGTGGCGACACCCAGCCAGAAGGCCAGCATCAAGGGCGCCTTCACGCCGCTCGTGACGGGTTGCGGGCGGGTGGGCCGCAACAGGCCCAGCGCGGTCCAGAGCACCGCGCCATACAGCACGAACGCCATGCCCAGATGCAGCACCAGCCGATAGGGCGAGACGGCGGTGCGCCCTTCATCGAAGCCCGAGGCGACCATGAACCAGCCGATCACGCCCTGCATGCCGCCCAGCACGAACAACAGCAGCAGGCGCGGCAGCAAGGGCCGCGGGATGCGCCCGGTGGCCCAGAACCACAGGAAGGGCAGCAGATAGGCCATGCCGATCAACCGGCCCCAGACGCGATGCGCCCATTCCAGCCAGAAGATGCGCTGGAAGCCCTCCATCCCGAAGCCCGCGTTCAGCAGCTGGTATTGCGGCACCGTGCGGTAGAGGTCGAACAGGCGCTGCCATTCGGCCTGGCTCAGCGGCGGCAATATGCCCGATAGCGGCGCCCATTCCATGATCGACAGGCCAGAGCCGGTCAGCCGCGTGGCGCCGCCCAGCGCCACCATGGCCCAGATCATGCCGCAAACGGCCAGCAGCCACAGCGCGATGGGCCGCGGCGCGGCGCGGGAACCCCGGTCGGCCGGGGCCAGGGTGGAGGAGGAAGCGTCGAAGGGCATCTGCAACAATGTAGCGCAGTTTCAGCCCAAAAGGAGAGTGCGACATGCATGGTACCACCGATTGTGGCGCCGGGCTTGCGGTGCTAGCCCCCCGACATGGAGGAAAAACCCCTCGTTTCCGTCGTGATTCCCGTGCGCAATGAGGGGCCGAACATCGCGCCCCTGGTCGCCGAGATCCGCGCCGCCCTGGCCGATACCCCGCATGAGATCGTCTATGTCGATGACGGCAGCAGCGATGACACGCCCGCGCAATTGCAGGCGGCAGGCGTGCGCTATCTGCGGCATCGCGCCAGCTGCGGGCAATCCGCCGCCATCGTGACCGGCGTGAAGGCGGCGCGCGGCGACTGGATCGCGACGCTGGATGGCGATGGCCAGAACGACCCGGCCGACATCCCTGCCCTGCTGGCCCGCGCGCAAGCCGAGGGCGGCGCCATCCTGGCGGCCGGCCACCGGGTGAACCGGCGGGATTCGGCGACCAAGCGCTTCACCAGCCGCGTCGCCAACCGGGTGCGGGTGCGGCTGCTGCGCGACAGCACACCCGATACCGGCTGCGGGCTGAAGGTGTTTCCGCGCGCGCTGTTCCTCGAAATCCCGCATTTCGACCACATGCACCGCTATCTGCCGGCGCTGGTGCTGCGCCAGGGCGGGCGCGTCGTGTCGGTGCCGGTCAACCATCGGCCGCGCACACGCGGCGTGTCCAATTACGGCACGCTGGACCGGCTGGCGGTGGCCTTCATGGACCTGGTGGGCGTGGCCTGGCTGCAACGCCGCTGGAGGCGGCCCGAGGTCGAATGAGCCCCGCCTTCCGCGCCCTGGGCAAGGCGCTGCTGCTGGCCGCGGGGCTGGTCGCGGCGGGGCTGCTGCTGCGCGCGCTGGGCGCCGCACCAGGCACCGAATGGGTGGACCGGTATTTGCGCGACGAAGGCCTGCTGGGCGAGGTGGTGTTCGTGCTGGTGGCGGCGGCGGCGACGGCGGCGGGCGTGCCGCGGCAGGGCGTGGCCTTCCTGGGCGGCTACGCATATGGCGCCGTTCTGGGTGCGGCGCTGGCGCTGGCGGCGCAGCTGCTGGGCTGCGCGGTCGCGTTCTTCTGGGCCAGGCTGATCGGGCGGCGCTGGGCGGAACGGCGGCTGGATGGCCGCTTCGGACCGAAGCTCCGGCCCCTGGTCGAGACACTGCGCGCACACCCCTTCCAGGCGGCGCTGGCGCTGCGCCTGCTGCCGGTGGGCAACAACCTGGCGCTGAACCTGCTGGCCGGGATGGGCGGCATTCGCGCCGGCGCCTTCCTGGCGGCATCGGCGATCGGGTATCTGCCGCAGACCATCATCTTCGCGCTGCTGGGCAAGGGCGTGCGGGTGGATGGCGCCTGGCAGATGGCGCTGGCGGCGGGGCTGTTTGCCGTCTCGGCGGGGCTCGGCTTGTGGCTGTATCGCCGGTGGGACCGCGCGCCGCCGCGCGCCGCCTGACGCGCGGATCGCAGCCAGACGGTTGCGGCTGCACCGCATCCGGGCGGCAGCGCCATGGTGATAGGCTGCGATGCCGGTTTCCTGGGCAATGCGTGCCGATCCCGTGCCCGCGCGCGCTTGCCAGCGCCGCGCCGTCGCTCGCAGACTAGGCCGGTCAGTTCCTGGAGAGCCCCGCATGACCCGCCTTGGCCGCCGCACTGCCCTGGCCCTGCCCGCGCTGTTCGCGGCACCGCACGGCCTGCGCGCCCAGGCGCGGCCCATCACCATCATCGTGCCCTTCGGCGCCGGCACCAATGTGGATGCGATCGCGCGCGTCGCCGCCGCCGAATTGGCGCCACGGCTGAACATGCAGGTGGTGGTGGAAAACCTGCCAGGCGCGGGCGGCACCATCGCCACCGAACGCGTGGCGCGCGCCGCACCCGATGGCACGACGCTGCTGCTGGGCGTGGATTCGGTGCTGAATGTGGCGCCGCTCGTGAACCCATCGGCGGTGCGCTACAACACCGAGCGCGACTTCGCCGCGATCCATATGCTGGCCACGCTGCCGCTGCTGCTGATCGGCCGCCCCGATTTGCCGGCCACCCTGCCCGAGTTGATCGCGCTGCGCCGGCCCTTCACCTATGCCACTTCGGGCATCGGCACATCGCTGCATTTGTTCGGGGAGATGGTGGCCCAGCGCACCGGCATGCAGATGGAACACGTGCCCTATCGCATCGCCACGCAGATCTTCCCGGACATCATGGCCGGGCGCGTGGATCTGGCGGTCAGCACGCTCACCTCCTCCGGGCCGCTGGTGCGGGAGGGGCGGGTGCGTTGCTATGGCGTCTCCTCGCCCGAGCGGCACCCCTTCCTGCCGCAGCAGCCAACCTTCACCGAACAGGCGCCGACGGCGGGCATGGCGGCCGAGGTGTATCAGGGCCTGTTCGCCCCGGCCGGCACCGACCCCGCCTTCATCAACCGCGTTGCCGCGGCGGTCGCCGAGCCGATGCAGACCGTGCCGGTGCGCGAACGCATCCATGGCCTGGGCATGACGCCTTCCATGATGGGCCCCGCGGCGCTGACCCGCTTCGTGCGCGAGGAGGGTGAGCGCTACGCGGCGCTGGTCAGGGCTGCGAATATCCAGCCGCAGTAGATGTTGTTTTTGAGGGGCTGATTCACGCCCTCGGCCATTCGGCCTGCGGCGATCAGACCGTGTTTTGGCCGGGCTGATTCACGCCTTCGGCCATTCG
>JAIXVH010000278.1 GCA_027483125.1 Acetobacteraceae bacterium
GTGCGGGGCGGGTAAGAGCGGCGCCCGAGGACAGGTGGCGGAGTGGTCGATCGCGTCGGTCTCGAAAACCGAAGTAGGTGCAAGCCTACCGTGGGTTCGAATCCCACCCTGTCCGCCAAATGCCGGCACCAAATTGTTTGAAAAACCAACAGTATATCCGATCCGCCCGCTATCGGACCCAATGTTCGTCCCAATGCATTGCGTGATTGGGCTTGGCGGTGTGGCGGGGGTCACCCCCCTTCAGATCCTCTATCATTTCCGCCGGACCGAGTTCACGGGGCATCCAAGGGGGCAAGGTCAGAACAGCCCCGCTGTCTCGGATCGGTCATCCTCAGAGCCTTTCAAGATTGGAGGCCTCCGACAAACCCGGGGCGGTTCAGTGTTTGCCAGGCACTCAGCCACCACGCGCAGCATTCAGGCGGCGTTGCTCAACATCAGTCAGTCCACACACCCAAGGCCGCTTCCCTGCAGGCAGCCTTGAGTCACGTCACAGCATCTTCTGGCACCTCAGGATTGCACGCGCCCAGGCGGGCGATGGCTCAGCCCAGGGCGCGCTGTATGGCCTCGGCGGTGATGCGCCCGCTCTCAGCCCCGCCATTCATATAGCCAGAGGAGGTTTCGCTGGCGTGCTCGCCGGCGAAGAACACCCTACCGGCCGGCGCGAAGGCGCCCGAAAAGCCTTCGTACTGGCCCGGCGCAAAGCAGGTGTAGCTGCCGCCGACGTAGGGGTTGCTCGGCCAATGCATGCGCGTGGCAAGACCGGTGAAGCCTGTTGCCGCGCCTGCGAGGGCCGGTTCCAGCGAGAGGGTGGCAGCGCGCGCGCGTTCCAGGCTCGAGCCATTGCGGAACCCCAGGCCTAGCCGCCCGCCCGCGAAGATCGTCAATGCGCCCGGCCCTTCGCCTGGCTTTGCATGATCCTCCCACACGGTCTGATAGCCGAGGTCATTGAGGCATTCGCCGCTCTGGCCGCGCGCCCGCCATGGCCGGGCAGAGACACCAGCGAACAGCTTTGCATTGCTGCCATAGCTGGTCTGCGCGATCGCCCGACGCGTCAGCGGCGGGAGCGGCACGCCAAGCTCGACCCCGCGCAGCACGGTCAATGGCAGGGCCAGGACGATGATGTCAGCGACCACCTCCTGCCCCCCGGCGAAGATCGCGCGATAAGCCCGCCCTTCCGGGCGCAGGGCAACAAGCCGCTGGCCGAGGCTGATGCGCGCCGACAGGCCTGAGGCGAGCGCCGCCGGCAGGCGGTCGTTGCCGCCCGCGATCTGATAGCGCTGGTCGGAGCCGAACAGCCCGTTCTGGCCCATCTGCCGTCCGGTGAAGCTGTTGATGAGGTAGAGCGCGGACATCCGGTCCGGCTCGAGCCCCATTTCCTGCGTCAGGCCCAGGTCCAGCAGCCGGCGCATCCAGCCCGAGACGTCGGCCGCGTCCATCACCCCTGCCGCGGAGAGCGCGTCCTGCCGTGGCTTGGGCAGCGCCTTCACACGCTCCAGATGCGCGAGCAGCCCCTGCGATGCGGCCGCGATCTCGGTGAGGCTGCGCGCGGCTCCATCGGCGAAAAAGGTCGGCTCCAGCGTGTTGGCGGTGCCGTCCTCAAGGGGAAGCTGAAACCGGTGTGCGAGGGCCAGGATGTCAGCGTGGTCACTGTTGATGAAGCTGCCGCCCAGCTCGACCAGGCTGCCCTCGCCAACCACGCCCCGGCCGCTGAGCATGCGCCCTCCGATGCGCTGATTGGCCTCATGCAGCGTCACATGACGCAGCCCCGCCGCCACCAGCCGGTCGGCGACCACGAGCCCCGCGATCCCGCAGCCGATGATGGCGACACGGCTGTCGGAACGGGCCATGGAGCGCTTGGGTGCTGCGATGGCCAAGCCGGCGCCGGCGCCAAGCACGCCCCGACGGGTGAAGGGCAAGGCCCGATCCGTCAGCTCATCGAGAGGGCCTGCGCCGGGGCGGCGTGCCATGCGTGCCAGCGCGGCGGCGCGGCGCAGAACGGCGAAGAGGGGCGTGCGTGCCAAACTGTCGGTCTTCCTGAACACTACCATCGCGGAGCCTAGTTTCCGCAGCGGGCGATGTCATTCATCCTGTTCGAACGACCACATCGCCGCACTGCGGGAAGCGCAGGGCTTCGACGTCCGCCAACGCGCAGACATGGCTCAGCGGGTCATCCGGGCAGCCGCGCAACGGCCTGCTCACGACGAGGGCGGCCACAACCTGGAATTCGTCCTTGGCACTGTGCTCGGTGAGATGTCGCCACTGGTCCTTGAAGGCAGGGCGCATGCCTGGCCCGGCCAGCGCGACCGTGGCTTGACGTCTCGCGCATCAGCGACAACGAGATCGGACGCTGCTCTGGATGCGATGGCTGGAAGCATGCGCATACCCGACCGCCTTCGGCATCGAGCGCAGCGAACCGTGGCTCAAAGGTTTCGCCGGCGAAGATCAACTCGTCAGCGGAGCTGCGTGGAACCGGTACCAGAGTTCGGGGCAGATGGCTGCCGTGCCTGACTCGATGGACTATAGCAACAAAAGGCGACATCGTCGTTCTCGTCTTGGTGAGGAATCCGTCTATGACGCGCTGGCTCTGCCTCCTGCTTCCCGCCGCCCTCATCGCGCTGCCGGCAGCAGCGCAGCCGTCAGCGGACGAGAACACGGTGCTGCGGGGCATCGCGAGCGTTCGGGTCATCACGTTGCTCGCCGGTGATGCCGCCGAGCGCGCAAACTGCCTCGACGACGCCCATCTCCCCGCGATCCACGAAGCGATCGTGGGAAGCCTCGTGGCGGCCGGCGTCGAGGTGCCGCAACAACGGGTTCTGCACCGGCTCCATGCGACGACGACGGCCCTCATCCCGCAACCAAATGACACCTCCCAGCCTCTGTTGACGGTGACGATCGAGCAGGCCGGCGCGATGTTCGCGGGGACGGATGTCGGGTGTTCCTACGCCATGGTCGCCACCCTCGGCACGGTGGTAAGGGGCGGGCGCGTGGCGAGCACCGGCACGGCCTTGCCCGAGACGCGCAACAGCTACATCTGGCTGTCCAGCGGCATAAATGTCGGCAGCCCGGAGGAAGTCCGCGTGCGCGCCGTCACCACGGCGACGGAGATTTCGGACCGCTTCATCAATGGGTTGCGCGCGGCCGGCTTCGTGGCACCACGCCGTGACGGCACCGCCGGCGCGGTCGTGCAGCCCAACCGCGCCGCGTCTGCGGGCGTGCCACCTCGTCCCGCCCCTGCCGCGCCTGCGCATGACTGCGATCGCCTTGCTCAGCCCCCTCGGGCCAGTATGGGCCGTGTCCCGGCTTTCGCTGACGGCGTCGGTGGCTCGCGTCCCATGGACGTGCCTGCCGCACGGTCGGCCTGCCAGCGCGCGATGGCGGAGTGGCCCGACGAGGCGCGGTTCGTCGCCTACGCCGGCTCCGTCGCGGCCGCGGCGGCTGCCATCCCCGGGATCCCGGCCGAGGTTTCGGCACGGGAGGCGCGCGAGGCGGTGCGGCTTTACCGTCTGGCCGCCGCGCGCGGGAGCGCCGTCGCGGAGTACGAACTCGCGCTGTTCCATCGGTTCGGCGTCGGCGACCTCCAGCGGAGCGACCATGAGGTCCTTCGTTACTACACCCTCAGCGCGGAGAAGGGGCACGGCGGCGCGCTTCTGGCCCTCGCTCAGGCCCATCAGGGCGGCAACCTTGGCCTTCCCGTCAACCTGCCGGAGGCGGTCCGCTTTTTTCGCCTGGCGGCCGAGGTGGGCGAAAGGCTCTCTGCCATGGCGCTTGCCGACGCCTACGAGAACGGTCGCCTCGGCCTGGCGGTCAACCCGGCCGAGGCGCTGCGCATGCTGCGCCTCGCGGCCGAGGCCGGCTTCCCGCCAGCCCAGTTCCGGCTCGGGCGGATGATGGAGGAGGGCCGCGGCGGAGTGCCGCAGGACAGCGCGCAGGCCTTGCGCCTTTACCGCCTCGCGGCGGAGGCCGGGAACGCGGATGCAAGGGCCGCGGCGGAGCGCCTTGCCGCGGCTCCGCCCGCTGCCGGCGCGGTCAAGCCGGCTGTCGGTGCGTCTCCCGCCCAGAGATCGATGCCGGATGCGACGACAACTGCCCGCCCCGCCTCATCGGTCCCTGCTCAGGAGTGCGACCGGCTCGCCCAGCCATCACGCGAAGATTTTGGCCGCCTCGCCGTGGTCGCAGCCGGCGTCCGCTCCATCCCGGGCGGAGGCTTTCCCGCCGCCGAGGCCGCTTGCCGCCGCGCGATGGCCACCTGGCCGAACGAACCGCGCTTCGCCGCCTATCTTGGGCGCGTGCTGAATGAAGCGGGGCAGGAGGCTGCCGCGTATCCTCTCTTCCGGAGTGCGGCCGAGCGTCAGGACCCCTACGGCACCTTCGCGCTGGGTGTTCTGTTTGCCTACGGCCGCAGCGCCCCCGTTGACGAGGCGGCGGCCCTGCGCAGCTGGCGCATCGCGGCGGAGATGGGCTTCGGGCGTGCTCAATACCAGCTTGGCTCCGCCCTCGTTTCCGGCTCTCCCGGCAGGACCGTCAACGAAGCTGAGGGAATGCGTCTGGTCCGCGTCGCGGCTGAAGGCGGCTACATGCCTGCGCAGTTCCAACTGGCCGAAGCCCTCGAACGCGGCAGGAACGGCGTGACCCGCAACGAAGGCGAGGCCATCCGCTTCTACGGCCTCGCGGCCGCCGCTGGGAACGCGAACGCGGAGGCCGCGCTGCGGCGCCTCACGGGGCAGGCTGCTCCTGGCCGTCGTACTCCGTAAGCGCCACAGCACCCTGTCGCGGCGGCCAATGGTCGCCCATGGAGGCTAACGGATCACATGGCGCCGGCCGTCCGGCGCCTGTTATGCCACGTGACCAGCGCGGCTCCGCCCCAGCGTCGTCGCGCTTGGTGTGGCAACGGACGGGGCGAGTGGGAGCGCAGCGGTTCAACCCGATCGGACGCCGCTCTCAGCGCCGTTTCCGTCAGGTCATGCCATCTCTCGCTGTTGGCGAGCGATGGCATGAGCTTTCGCGCTCTCAAACGCCGGGCGCAAACCTACCATTTGCTGGCTATCATCGGCCTGCCGGCGGCGCCCATTTGGGCGCTTGTTGAGTCATGTTCCGTGCGTTTTGGTATCAGGCGGCGCGCACATTCGACAGGAAGCCGCTCACTTCCCGCTGCAACCCATCCGCCTGCTCGGCCAGCTTGGTTGCCGAGGCCTGCATCTGTGTTGCTGCCGCGCCTGTATCGCCGGAAGCCTGGGCCACGCCTTGGATGTGGCCGGATACCTCCTGCGTGCCCTTCGCGGCCTCATGCACACTGCGGGCCATTTCCCTGGTCGTGGCGGTCTGCTCATCCACAGCCGCGGTGATGGCCATCGTGACCACGCTCATCTCGCCTATCGCACCGCTGATGGCGCGAATGGCTTCCACCGCCTCCGACGTCGCGACTTGCATCTCGGTGACCTTGGCACCGATATCCCCCGTCGCCTTGGCGGTCTGGGCGGCGAGTTGCTTCACTTCCGAGGCGACCACGGCAAAACCCTTGCCGGCTTCGCCGGCCCGCGCTGCTTCGATCGTCGCGTTCAGGGCCAGCAGGTTTGTCTGCGCAGCAATGTCACCGATCAGGCGCACGACATCGCCGATTTCCTGTGCGGCGACCGACAGGCCCTGCACCTTCTCGTCGGTATGGCGCGACTGCTCCACTGCGCGCCCAGCCATTTCATTGCTGGCGGCGACCTGGCGGCTGATTTCCAGCACGGTTGCCGTCATCTCTTCGGCGCTGGCGGCAACGGTTTGCACGTTCGCCGAAGCTTCTTCGGTCGCGGCGCTGACCGCCGCGGCCTGACGACTTGCGGAATCCGCATTGCCCGCGACCGCATTGGCCGCACTGCGCATCTCGCCCACGCTGGCCGAGACGGCGGCAACGATACCTCCAACCTGGCTCTCGAACCGGTCCGCGATGCTGCGCATCGCAGCCTGCTTCTCAGCCGCCGCCCGCGCTTCTGCCTCCCGGGCCCGGTCCTCCATGGCTCGCATCGCCAGAGCATTGTCCTTAAAGATCTGAACCGTCTTCGCCATCGCGCCGATTTCGTCGGCCCGATCGGCTGACGGCACCTGCACCGCCAGGTCATTGGCCGCCAAGCGGTTCATCGCTGCCGTCATGGCCACGACTGGCCGCGTCACGACGCGGTGCAGAAGGAAGCCGAAGATCACGGCCATCATGATAGCCGCCAGGGAACCGATCGCGACGATCAATTGGATCCACCTGCTGCTGGCAGCATAGGCGGCCTCGCGTACAGCCAGGAGCCGCTGCTCTTCCTCCACAACCGCCGCTGCCTGAGCGCGGAAGCTGTCAAACATGCGCTTGCCTTCGCCATTGGCCTCGATGGCCAAAGCTGCATCCCGCGTTGCCGGATTGCGCCGCAGTCCGATCGCGCGCTCGGCGACGTTGCGGACCCAATCGTCCGCCTCGCGTTGCATGGCCGCGATGCGTGTCTGCTGCGCCGGGTTGTCGGCGGTCAGACGCCTGATCCTATCCATTTCGCGCGCGAATGCCGTCCCGCCCGAGATGTAGGGATCCAGAGACGCTTCATTGCCGCTGATCAGAAAGCCCCGCAGCCCGGTTTCACGATTGATCATCTGCTCCCGAGCGCCCGTCGCGCCATCGATGACCGCATGCGTATGCTTGGTCATTCGAGTTGTTTCCGCGAGCGTTAGCAGTCCCATCCATGTCAGGCCGCCAGCGGCGCACAGCGTGATGACAAGGATCGACAGGCCGATGAAAATCTTTGCCGAGAGGCCAAGGCGTTTGATCATGAGGCGCTCATCCAGGTGTTCGACGCGTCCGAGGCCCACCAAACGATTTGGTGGTTCAGCTATGGCCGCTCGACAGGACTAGATTTGGAAACGTGAAGCGAGTGTGAGGAAGGGGCGCTTGAGAGACGCTGGCGTAGCCCGTGACGCGATTGTAATCGACGCAGCCATGCACGCGCATCGGGCCTTGCCTGTCCTGGGTGGCCTATGGGTTCCGCCTGCGCGACCTGGACTCGCCGCATGAACGGCTCATCGCGGCGCTGGCCGCGCGCGACGACGCGGCCGCGGCCCTGCTGCCGCATATCCCCCGCCAGGCGGGGCATGCGCCGGCGCGCGGTTGCTCAACGCCTCCCCAGTCTCATCCAGTCGGATGGGGTGACACGCACAGGGATGCGTCGCTGTCACTGATCACTGGCGTGAAGGCCTGCCTGCGCCCCGGCAAGGCGTTCGCATCGGGTCGCAACCGACACCATCATCCCGCCGGCACCAGGCTCAGCCGGTGCGGCCCGCCGCTCTACTCCACCCCGCGTGTCGTCACCGCGGCCCGCACCGCCGAGCGGAATTCGCGCCGGTGCAATTCCCACAGCACGAACAGGCTGGCCGCCACCAATGCCAGCGGATGGACAATCCAGGCCAGCGCCGCCAGCCCGAAGTAGTAGGCGCGTAGCCCGGTGTTGAAATGCCGCGCGGCCCGATTGGCGACTTTGGCCGCCGCCTCGGCTTCTGCCAGATGCGCCGGCCCCACCCCGATGCCGCCGACCAGGATCGAGCAATAGTTGAACTGGCGCAGCGCCCAGGTCAGTTCGAAGAAGGCGCGCACAAAGATCAGCATCAGCAGGGCAATGCGGATTTCCCAGGCTGCATCACTGGTGGGTGGTGCGGCCCAGGGCAGGGCGGCCAGCACACGGCGGCCCAGATCGGGGGCGGCCATCAAGGCCACCAGGCCGCCCAGGATGAAGATGGCGGTATTGGCCAGGAAGCCCGTGCTGGACATCAGATTGCCGATGATGGCGGTGTCGCTGATGCGGTTCTCGCGCAGCAGCAGCGCCAGCATCCAGCGGCGGCGGTGTTCGTCCATGGCCGCGATCACGCTGCGGCGGCGAATGCGCGGCACGCGATCGGTCACCGCGGCATAGCCGGCCCAGCAGAGCAGGAAGATGGCAAGCGCGATCCAGTCGGCGAGGGTCATGCGGGGTCCCGTGACATGCGCCCGGCAGGACTCGAACCTGCAACCAAACGGTTATGAGCCGTCCGCTCTGACCATTGAGCTACAGGCGCGCGATGCTGTTGTGCATGGTTTGCGGGGTGGCAAGCAAGGGGCGCGTCAGAACAAGAAATCCCCCACCCCCAGCGCCGCCACGCCATGCAGCAGGATGGCATGACCGCCGAATTCCACCTGCGTATTGCCGCCCGCGCTGTTGAGCGTGAGCTGGCCGAAGCTGATCCCGCTGCCGCGGAAATCGAGCTTCCCAGCACCCTGCGTGAAGCCCGCGATCTGGTCATA
>JAIXVH010000240.1 GCA_027483125.1 Acetobacteraceae bacterium
GCGGTCGTCACGGGTTCGGGCGGCGGCATCGGGCGGGAAATCGCGATCGCAATGGCAGCGGCAGGCGCCAAGATCGTCATCAATGATGTCGGTGCGTCCTTGGGCGGCGAGGGTTTTTCCACCACCCCCGCCGAGCAGACCAAGGCAATCATCGAGCAGAATGGCGGCCAGGCCGCGATCAACACGGACAGCGTCGCCAGCTGGGACAATGGCATCAAGATCGTGCAATGCGCGCTGGACCATTTCGGCCGCATCGACATCGTGGTGAACAATGCCGGCATCCTGCGCGACCAGATTTTCCACCGCATGACCGCGGAGGAATGGGACTCGGTCATCAATGTGCATCTGAACGGCAGCTTCTATGTCTCGCGCGCGGCGGCCACCGAATTCCGCAAGCAGGAAAGCGGCTCCTATGTGCACATCACCAGCACCTCGGGGCTGATCGGCAATTTCGGGCAGGCGAATTATTCGGCCGCCAAGCTTGGCATCGCCGCGCTGTCGAAATCCATCGCGCTCGACATGAAGCGCTACAATGTGCGCAGCAACTGCCTGGCCCCCTTCGCGTGGTCGCGCATGACCAGTTCCATCCCCGCCGAGACGCCCGAACAGAAGGCGCGCGTGGAGCGCATCATGCGCATGGGCCCCGAAAAGAACGCGCCGCTGGCGGTGTTCCTGGCGAGCGATGCCGCGAAGGAAGTGACGGGGCAGATCTTCGCGCCCCGCATGCATGAGCTGTTCCTGTTCAGCCAGAACCGCCCGATCCGCTCGGTCCACAGCGAGAGCGGCTGGACGCCGGAGAAGATCGCCGAGGTTGCTCTGCCCGCCTTCCGCGCGAATTTCGTGCCGATGGAGCGCAGCGGCGACGTCTTTTCCTGGGATCCCGTTTGAGCCCGCGCGACCTGGTGGCGGCGCGCTACGGCGCGCTGCCCTTCGAACCGCCGGCGGAGATTCCGCCGGCATTGGCGGCCGTGCTGGACCGCCGCGTCACGCGCCGCTACCGCGCCGAAGCCGTGCCCGATGCGCTGCTGAATACGGTGCTGGCGGCGGCGCAATCCAGCCCCAGCAAATCCGACCTGCAGCAATACTCCATCATCATGCTGCGCGATGCCGGCAAGATCGCGACCATCGCCGGCTGGATCGGCACCATGCCCTGGATCGCCCAGGCGCCGGTCCTGCTCGTGTTCTGCGGCGACATGCGGCGCGGCCAGCGGATCTCGGCGATCCACGGGCGCGAGCACGCCAACAACAACATCGACACCTTTCTGAACTGCACCGTCGATGCGGCAAGCGCCATGGCGCATACCATCATTGCCGCCGAACATGCGGGCCTTGGCACCTGCCCCATCAGTTACGTCCGCAACCATCTGGAGAAACTGGCGCCGATGCTGGGCCTGCCGCCGGGTGTCTTCCCGATCGCCGGGCTGACGCTGGGCTGGCCCGAGGCGCGCAACGAGCCTTCGCCGCGCCTGCCGCCCGCGGTCGTCATCCACCGCGAAACCTACGATGACAGCGGCCTGGAAGCCGCACTACCGGCCTATGATGCGCTGCGGCCGCCGGGCAGCCCTCGCTACCCGGAAGTGTTCGGCCCGGCCAAGGAAAGCTGGTCCGCCAATGCCGCGCGCCAATTGGGCGTGCCGGAACGCGCGGGGTTTCGCGCCTGGCTGCGCTGGCGCGGCTTCGCGCTTGACTGAATTCGACAATCCCGGCGGCGCCGACATCACCGGCCATGCGCGCCGCCGTGCACGCCCGCGCGATGCCGCAAGCCTGATCCTCTGGCGCGACGGCCCGCATGGCCCCGAGATGCTGATGGGCCGGCGCAACCCCTCCCTGCGCTTCATGCCCGATGTGATGGTCTTTCCCGGCGGGCGCGTGGACACCACCGACCATCGCATGGCCGCGATGCGCGAATTGCGCGCGCCTGTCGCGGCTGCGCTGAACCGCGTGGGCGGCCGCGCGCGCGCCATCGCCGTGGCCGCGGCGCGCGAATTGGCCGAGGAGACGGGGCTGACACTTGGCGGCCCGGCGCCCGATCTCGGCGTGCTGGATTATCTCTGCCGCGCGGTGACACCGCCGGACCGGCCGATCCGCTTCAATGCGCGCTTCCTGGTCGCACCCGCGGCGGCCGCGCAAGGGCTGCTGACCAGCAGTGGCGAGCTGACCGATCTGGGCTTCTACAGCGCCGAGGCCGCGGCCGCGGCGCGCATGGCCGGAATCACAGCGATGATCATGCGCGAATTCCTGGCCTGGCATGGCATGACGCCGGCCGCGCGCGCGCGGCGCCAACTGGTGCGCATCATCGGCCATGACGGGCGCGTGCCGGAATTGCCGCCGCGCTGAGCGCTACGCCCCGCCGCGCAGCGACCCGCCGCCATCCACCGGCAATGTCACGCCGGTGATGAAGCCCGCCTCGTCGCTGGCCAGGAACAGCGCGGCATGCGCGACATCCCAGGCGCTGCCCATCTTGCGGCGCAATGGCACGCGGGCGTCGCGCTCGGCCTCCACCTCGGCGCGCGGGCGGTTCCATTCGCGCGCGCGCGTATCCACGGCCATGGGCGTGTTCATCAACCCGGGCAGGATGATGTTGGCGCGCACGCCATCGCCGGCCGCCTGGCGGGCCACCTGTTCGGTGAAGGCGATCATGCCGGCCTTGGTGGTCTTGTAGGCGACGGTCGGGTAGCTGGCCGACAAGGCAGCCACCGAGGAAATGCCCAGGATCACGCCGGATTTCTGCGCGCGCATCACGGGCAATGCGTGTTTGACCGCCATGATGTAGCCGCGCAGGTTGATGGCGTTCACATTGTCGAAGGCGTCCTCGGTGATGCTCTCCGGCGGGCGATCGCCGCCAGCGAGCGAGACGCCGACATTGTAGTGCAGCACATCGAGCGCGGCGTAGCGCGACACGGCTTCGGCGATCATCGCCGCCATGTCTGCCTCGCGCATGACATCGGCCTGGAAGGCGTGCGCGGTGTGGCCTTCATCGCGGATCAGGCGCGCGGTTTCGCTGGCGCTGGCCAGGTCGCGATCCACGCACAGCACCTGCGCACCGTGGCGGGCAAACAGGATCGCGGTGGCGCGCCCATTGCCCATGCCCTCGCCCGGGCCCTGCCCGGCGCCGACCACAACCGCCACCTTCTTCGCCAGACGCATGTGCCGTTCCTCCGTAGCGATCTGTTGGGCCGATTGGCCGTAGCCAATACCGTCACGCCGCGCCGCATCGCCGGCAAGTGGGTTGCGCGCGAATCCCCGCCATGGTTTAGGGTGCTCCCCCAATGCGAACGCAGCGTGAACATCCATGAACGACCTGTTCGGCGGCC
>JAIXVH010000457.1 GCA_027483125.1 Acetobacteraceae bacterium
CAGCGGAAGCATGGGCAGCGGCCGGCAATGGCCCCGAGGGGCCATGACGTCCGACTGCTGAGGTTGCGGTTGCAGCGGCACCTGCGCGGTCGGCTGCCCCCGATTCGCGTCGGGAACACTGAGTTGTGCGCGCCGAGATAAACAACCAAAGGTTGCATATTCTGGCGTGTATTTTACTAAAGCATATTTTGGGGCGAAATCTCTGACATAATGCCATGATTTTGCTAGGGCAGAGCTAGGCGACGCAAGATTACAGTCTATCCACAAAAATCGCATTGTTGTGATGTCACGTTTTTGCGACGCTTGTTGTGATTTGGATAGGGAATCATCATGCGCGAACGTCGGTACAGGCCCCATTGGGCAGGTGGTCAACGCGTTCGCGCATCCAGGATCCAGACGCCTCCACCGCCACCGGCCATGCCGATCATCGAGGCGATCGAGCCGAAACTGCTGCTCTCCGCGGTGCCGATCAACGCCGATGTGGTGAAGTCGCTGCAGGCCAATCTGGGCCATCTGCAGACCACCTTCGAGGGCATGATCACCGAGAGCGTGTTCAACAACGCGCTGCCGCTGCTGCAACTCAATGAATCCAGCGCCGCCGGCAAGGTCCTGGGCTTCGACACGATCTTCAAGACCGGGCTGATCGACCCGATCACCTCGCTGATCGAAGCCGAGCCCGGCCAGACCCTGGACCCGCTGCCGGTCGATTCCGCGGCCCTCGCATCCCTGCTGACCACCAAGATCCGCGATGTGATCGGCAATGCCGCCGGTGACCTGATCACCATCGTGGACAACTCGATCAACGACACGCTCAACAACGTCAAGCTGCTCGATTTCTCCTTCACCGTGAAGGACGAGGTCACCAAATCCTTCACCATCGACCTGGGCGATGCCGCCGAGGCGATCGGCCTGACCATTCCCAAGGTCACCGGCACGGTCGGGCTGAACTACGAGTTCACCTTCAAGACCTCGATCGACATCAATGTTCTGAATGTCCTGGGGGCGGCTGCCACTGCCACGACCACGCTGTCGGCCTTTGCCCTGGCCGATGCGTCGTTCAAGGCCGGCTTCCAGGCCAGCGCCGACCTGACCGGGGCGGAGGTGCGTCTGGGCATGCTCACGCTGTCCATGGCACCGGGTGCGGCAGGCTTCAATTTCGGCGCGACCTTCACGGCCGACATCACCGGCATGACCGGCACGGCTCTGGGCAGCAACGCATCCGCCATCTCGGGCGGCGACAAATCCTCGCTGCAAGGCGCGGGCGCCATCATCACCGCCAGCATCGACGTGCAGACAGACGGCACGGCGACGCCGCTGATGGACCTGCCGCTGACCTTGTCGGTGGACAAGACCATCCCGGGCATTCCCGCCTTCAGCACGCCGGTCAATCTGAAGGTGATCGGCATGGCGGCCGAGGGCAATTTCACCATCACCACCGATGACGTGGTGGCCGGCATCCGCACCGCCATCGGCGTGCCCGATTTCGACCCGCGGAGCCTGTCCACCATGTCGCCCGCTGACATGGTTGTGCAGCTGGCCAAGGTGGTGGGCTATGTCACCTCGCTCGCCGGCGTGGATGCGCTGGAGCTGGTGATTCCCTTCACCAATGGCCTGACGGTCGGCGAGGTCATCGACTTCGGAACGGCCTTCAAGACCAGCATCATCGACCCGCTCAACTCGGCGCTCGGCATCATCGGCCTGACCGAGGGCCAGGTGGGCACCGGCGGCGTGCTGCAAAGCTCGGTGCTCAGCGTCGATGACATCAAGGGCCTGCCCGATCTGGTGCAGGTGCAATTGACGCTGGCCGACGGCAAGACCGCCGCGCTCAAGTTCACCCCGAATTATGTGGACAGCAATTTCGTCTCGCGCCCGGTCAACACCGTCTCCGACCTTGCGATCGCGATGAACCAGGCGATCAAGGCCGGTGCGCTGGCCGGGCTCGTGATCGCCAGCAATGATGGCGGGCGGCTGACGCTGACCACCACGGCGCCGAGCGGCTCGACGCCTTCGGCCACGCTGACGGCCACGACGCCGGTCGGCGCGGTGGGCTTTTCCACCTTCCGCGATTTCGGCGTGGGCCTGGGCAAGATCCTGAAGCTGCAAGGCTGGGACGACACCACCCTGACCCGCAGCGAACTTGGCCAGAAGATGCTGGACAGGCTCGGGCTGAACTACGACGCCGAAAAGAACGCCATCACCTTCGGCATCTCGAAGGAATTCACCCTGGCCGACATCACGGTGCCGATGTCGTTCAACCTCGACCTCGCGGGGATCGCCGGCGTCAGCCTGGAGAATGCCTCGCTGAAGGTCGGCTCCTCGGTGCTGCTGAACCTGACGGCGGGTTTCAGCCTCGATCCCTATGGCAACAACGTCAACAAGCCCGGCGGGCCTGTGCTGGGCGACGGGCAGAACGGCACGACCGACGTCAAGATCGGCGATCTGCCGGTCTATGTGAGCGCGTTCGAGGGCGGCGCGGTGCCGCTGACGGCGAACCAGGTCGCCGACGCCAACGACGGCACGGTCACGCACACCACCGTGCCGGATCTGCGCATTATCGGCCGCGACGGCTTGGTGCGCGACTTCGTGCTGACGCCGGACATGACCATCTCCAACCTCGACACCGCGGTGGAGAACAGCTTCGGCGCGCGGATGGCGGTGCAGTACAATGTGGAGAAATTCGCGCTCCAGATCATCGACACGCAGCCCGCCGATACCAGCGCTTCGCCCTCCAAGCTGGGCATTCCCATCGCCAAACTGGCATCCTCGGCGAAGGTCGGTACCACGCCCGAATTCTCGGCCGTGCTGGCCGGCACGCCGCCGGAAGCGGGCAGTCCCTACGATTTCAACCTGGCATCGAAGTTCATCCTCTCGGTGGGCAAGCTGCCGCCGATCGTGGTCTCGGTGTCGGAGAACTCGGGCAGTGCCTCGGGGGTTGTGACCAAGATCAACGCTTCGCTCAACAACCAAACACTGGACCGCGCGCTGCTCGGCCTCGAGGGCGCCGGCACGCTGAAGTATTCGGATATCGTCGCCGCCAGGGTCGGTTCGAACGGCCAGGTGGAGCTTTTCACCAAGATCTACAGCGCGATCCTCAATACCCAGGGCGAAGCGCCGAACAGCTTCGAACAGCGCACCGTGATGCGCTCTGGCATCCGGGTCGATGACCTGACGCTGATGACGGTGGCATTGAACAGCTCGAAGCTGCCCAGCCTGCTCGGCCTCGTGGGCACCGATTTCAACGGCGGCGCCAACGCGCAGGGCGTGCTCACCGGCCTGCCGCTGCATGGCCAGAACATCTTCGACCGGTTCTATTTCCAGGATACCGGCATCTCGGCCACAATCGATGCTGCGGTCATGCCCACGGATCCGGGGCAGAACCTCACGCTGTCCGGCACGCTGGCCGGGCTGCAGGCCACCGCCACCCTGTATGACGCGGCCGATCCGACCACGATGCCAGACGCCTATGTCTCGCTGCGCGCGGCGCTGATGCTGAACTACGAGGGCAATGCCGAGCCCAACACCATCACCTTCCGCCAATTGGGCGGCGCGCTGCTGGATGGGCAGTTCGGCGATATCTGGTCCTTCAACCTGGAATCCGGCCGCCAGGACGAACCCTTCGCCAAGCTCCGGCTGAGCGACATCAAGCTGAATGCGGGCAGCATCGCGCTGAACAGCGTCTCCAGCCCCGAGATCATCATCACGCTGGACAATCCGGAAAACCTGCTCGAGCTGAAGGCGCCGACCTCGAATGTCGAGGTCACCGGCGTCAGCACCAACCTTGCCATCGCCGATGTGATCGAGGCGGTGCGCCAGGTCTTCCAGAGCCTGAACAGCGACGTCGCCAACCAGGAGATCCCGCTGATCAATGTCAGCCTGGACGAGATCCTGGGCTTCGGCACCAAGTTCATCCTGGCACTCGACCAGGCGCAGCAGGACCCGAGCGGCGCCGTCTCCTCCATCCAGGATTCGATGAACAGAGCGCTGGGCGGGCAATATGTCACGCTCTCCTACGATGCGCAGGACAACCTGCTGTTCTCGATTTCCTACACGCCGGTGGCGGTCACCAAGCAGCTGCCCTTCAACCTTGATCTGTCGTCGGTGTCCGACCTGCTGGGCTCGGATGGCGCGGCGCTGGCCTCGCTGATCGACCAGATCGGCTCGGTGGCCAGTGTGTCGGCCAGCGGCAATCTGGACATCTCGGCGGCGGTCAAGCTTGCCATGACGCTGGGCTTCAACCTGGGCGACAATTCCAGCCCCGCCCTGCTGACCGACCGCTTGTCCAAGATGAATGGCGGGGAAGGCATCCGCCCCGGCACCGCCGGCCAGCCGACGCTGCAATTCACGCTGGGCAGCGGCCGCAGCTTCACGGTGAACACCGGCACGCTGGCCGATACCGCGACCGTGCAGGACCTGCTGACCGCGATCAACACCGCCGCCGGCGGCAGCGGCTTCGCCACCTATGATGCGACCACGGGCGAGTTGATATTCAGCGACGCCTCGCTGAAGGACGGCAAGGGCGTCACCGATCTGGGCTTCACCGATGGCCAGCAGGCGGTGAGCAACGGCAAGACCTCGCGCCTGGTCGCGGGTTCGGTCGTGGCCGATCCTTCGGCGGCCTATACCTTCGCGGTGAAGATCGGCGTCAATGTCACCGGCGTGGTGGTCATCGAAGCCGATGCGGCGCGCACCACCATGGCGGGGCTTGTGGATGCGGTGCGCGATGCGCTGGCCAAGACCACCGTCTCAGCCCAGGCGCTGCTGAACCAGGGCTCGGTGCCTCCCGGCAGCACCGGCACGCTGACCAAGGATTTCGGCCAGGCGCTGGGCACCATCGTCAAGGTCGGGCTGTCGGGCGGCAAGCTGGCCTTCACCGCCGCCGATGCCGCGCTGGGCGAGGACAACACCGGCAACCTGATCAACCGGCTCTCGGTCGCGGTCGGCCAGCCGAAGATGGAGTTCAAGGTCGAATCGATCAACGATTCCAAGGCCGCGGAAGATCTGGGCCTGGGCGGCAATTCGGTGAGCACCACCGAGACGGTGAGCGGCGAGCGCGTGATCAAGGGCAAGCTCGCCACGCCGAATGCCGATAGCGATCGCTTCTTCGTCAAGACCGGCGTCGATCCCGTCACGAACCAGTTGCAGACCGGCATCGAGGCGACCTTGGGCGTCTCGGCCAACAATTTGAACTTCAGCGCGGGCATCGGGCCGCTGGTGGCCAAGGTCACCAAGGGCTCGGCGAATTTCGGCGCCGATGTCGGCAAGCAGGCGGCGGGCACGCCCGGCTTCAAGGTCGGCGACAGCGCCACCGCGCCGGCGAGCTTCCTGTTCACGCTCAATGACGGCTTCGGGGGCGCGACCGCGGGTGGCGGCGTGCTGACCGGGCTGAACCTGAAGCAGCTGGGCACGCCGGGCAATGGTCTGGGCGACCTGTTGAAGACCACGATCAATGCGGCGGTGGACCTGAACCTGCCGGTGAGCGTGCTGGGGCAGAGCCTGGGGCCGATCCAGCTGGAGGTCGGTAACCTCTTCAACACGACCAATGTGGCCGGGCTGCCGGCGCGTTCGGTGCACACCGCCTTCCCGTCCCTGAGCGGCATTTCGCTGGCCGGCATCCTGAACGACCCGCAGGCGGTGATCGACGGTCTGGACGCCATCCTGGGCACGCTGGCCTATGGCGATGTGGCGAAGTCGATCTACAGCCTCGACCTGCCGCTGATCGGGCCTGCGTTGCAGCAGGTGGGCAGCTTCTTCTCCAAGCTGCATGACGGCACCGTTGGCACGCTGCAGTCCATGCTGGACGACTTCAAGACGAAGTATCCCGGCGTGCCGGTGACGACCCAGTCGCTGCTCACCAAGGGCCTGGAATATGTGCTGACCGACGTGCTGAAGCTGCCGGGCAGCGTGGTCTCCTTCCTCGACAGCGAGAGCGACCCGACTGAGCTCGGCTTCCTCTGGAGCTTCAAGACGACGCTGTTCGAAGCCAGCGTGAACCTCAGCTCGGACCTCGGCATTCCGGGGCTGGGGCTGAGCATCGACAATGGGCTGGTCAACCTGAAGGCCGAGCTCTCGGTCAATCTGGGCTTCGGCTACAGCAAGACGGGCGGCTTCTTCATCTACAACATGGGCACGCCCAATGCGCTGGCCAACTTCACCTCGAACGACGATCCTGCGAACAGCGTCACCAAGAATTTCCGCGAGTTGCGTGCGCTCGACCTGTCGATCGCGGCCTTCCTGCCGACCGATCCGGCCTTCAGCGCCACGCTCAGCCTGGGCTTCCTGCGGCTGACGGCGACCAACGGCAATACGCTGACCTCCACCGTCGGCGGCACCACCTATGCCGGCACCAGCCTGACCGGCAGCTTCTATGCCGATATCGGGCCGAAGGACACCGATGCCAGGCTGCTGTTCAACGAATTCAGCAAGGGGTCGATCCTGCGCGTCGGGCTTGAGACCAAGCTGAATGTGGACCTCATCCTGGATGCGGGCCTGGGCATCGGCAGCACCAATTTCGCGCTGCCTTCGGTCACGGCCAACCTGCAATTCGCCTATGGCTTCAACAAGGTCTTCGCGGGCGCCATCGGCAATGAGACGCCCTCGGGCGTCATCACGCCGCTGAGCTTCATGAATGTGACGCTGGATGTCGGCTCCTTCCTCAGCAAGGTCCTGAAGCCGATCATCGACAAGGTCGCCACGGTCATCGAGCCGCTCCAGCCCTTCCTGGATTTCGTGACGGCGCCGATCCCCGGGTTGTCCGAGATCATCGGCGATACCAGCATGCTCGATCTCGCCGAGCAGTATGGCGGGCCGAAGGCGCAGGGCGCGGTCAAGTTCATCAAGATCCTGGACCAGGTGTCCAAGCTGGTGACGCTGATCCAGTCCTCCTCGTCGGGCGATGCGGTCAAGATCAATTTCGGCAACTTCACCTTCGGTGAGTCGAGCGATCCGGGCACGGAATCCGTTGCCGGCTCGAACCTGGACCCCTTCAAGTCCAAGCTCGCCAGCGCGGATGTCTCTGGCGCCACGAAGAAATTCACCGACAATGCCGCCGCCGGCGCGGCAGCGGCCAGCAGCGCCTTCCAGCGCCTGGCGCAGCAGAATGGCAGCGACATCGACAAGAAGATGGCCGATGTTCAGAAGAAGGATGGCGCCGGCGGCAAACCGGTGTTCGAATTCCCGATCCTGACCAACCCGATGGCCATCCTGAAGATGTTGATGGGCCAGGTCGACCCGGTCGATCTGGTGAAGGTCACGCTTCCGGAGTTCGACCTCAGCTTCAAGAAGGACCTGGACTTCAGGTTCATGGTCGGTCCGGTCCCCATCACCGTGACGGTCTTTTTCGAGGTCGGCGTCAAAATCAACCTGACCTTCGGCTACGACACCCGCGGCATCATCAAGTTCATCAACACCGATAACCCGCTGATGCTGCTGGATGGTTTCTATGTCCAGAATACAACGAAGCCGCAGTTCAGCTTCTACCTGACCGTCGGTATCAAGGCCGGGATCGATCTCGGCTTTGCCAAAGCCGGCGTGGGCGGCGACATCACAGCGACGATCAACTTCACGCTCTCCGATGTCGAAGGGACCGGCAAGATCCATGCCTCGACGCTGCTGACGCAGCTGCTCGATAACCCGCTGCAGATGTTCAAGATTGATGGCGATCTTCGCCTGAGGATCTTCGCCTTTGCCTGGGTGGGTGTTCCCGAAGTGCTGACGATCTTCGACGAAGAATTCACGATCATCGACGTGGTGCTGCTCGAATTCGAGTACGACTACAACGCCGTGCACGGCACGCCGCACCTCGCGCACAAGGAAGACGACGGCAAGCTCACGCTCAACATGGGCAAGAACTCCGACCGCCAAGCCAACGGCCCGAACCTCAAGAACGACAGCCAGACCTTCACCATTGACAGTATTGGAGGCCAGCCGGGCAATCAGACCGTGCGCGTCTCCGCCAATGGCGTCACCCGAGAATACACCGGCGTGTCCGAAGTCGTGGCCGACCTGGGCGATGGCAACAACAACATCCGCTTCAACCAGGGCTACCTGGGCAACGTCACCATCAAGGGCGGCAACGGCAACAACAAGATCGACCTTGGCGGCGTTGACGGCGATCCGCTGATCCAGCTGGGCGACGGCGACAACACCATCATCGGCGCTGCCGTCGACACCACCTTCATCGTGGGCAACGGCAACAACATCATCACCGCCGGCAACACGCGCAACATCATCACCACCGGCAACGGCAACAACCGCATCGTGGGCGGCAGCGAGCAGGACACGATCACCGTCGGCAGCGGCCAGAACACGATCTGGGGCGGCGCGGGCGATGACGAGATCATCGCAGGCACCGGCAACAACATCATTTATGGCGGCACCGGCGCGAACAGTATCGAGATCAAGGGCGGCGGCAACAACACGATCTTCGGCCACGGCCCGAACGACCCGACCAACACCACCGCCGCCACGGTCACGGCCACGCAGGTCTCGGCCAACAGCGTGAACACGGGCGACACCACCTCCACCATCATCGGCGGCGGCGGCCACGACATCATCTTCGGCGGCGGCGGCGACAACAGCATCAATGGCGGCGCGGGCCGCGACATCATCTTCGGCGCACTCGGCACCGTCACGCGGCTGTCGGATGGCACCATCGTGCGCATGACATCCACCGGCGAGGATGGCGGCGACAACACCATCACCGGCACCGCTGGCGACAAGGTGATCTTCGGCGGGCCGGGCACCAACTCCATCACCGGCGGCGCGGGGCATGACATCATCCTCGCCGGCGGCGGCACGGTGGATGGCGCTTCGGGTGGCAGTGGCGGCGTGTTCACCATCATCAGCGCCACGATCGGCAGCAGCAGCCGCGTCGAAGGCGGTGTGGGCAGCGATGTCATCATCGGCACGGCGGGCACCAACACCCTCATCGGCGGCAGCGGTGACGAGGTGATCGGCGGCCATGGCCTGCGCCTGCAGCGCGATGCCTCCTCCGGGCGCGATGCGAATGTCACCTTCGTCGAGACGATCGACGAGGGCATCGGCGGCAACAACTCCATCACCGGCGATGGTGGCAGCGACATCATCCTGGCCGGCGCGGGCAGCCACAACATCGCCTCCGGTGAAGGCTCGGACGTGATCATCGGCCATTACGGGCAGATCACCGCGACCAATCTGGGCACGGTGCTGACCATCCTCGGGCGTAATGGTGCGGGTCCGGGCAATGGCGACAACACCATCACCGCCCAGCACAGCGCCGTCATCATGGGCGGCGGCGGCAACAACACCATCACCACCTTCGACGCAACCTCTCCCGCGGACCCGATCAACAACCTGCCCGCGATCACCTCGCTCGACCGCCGCATGGTGATCTTCGGCGCCAATGGCTACGCGACCGTGGACCTGCTGGTGGCCGGCGGCATCAAGATCCACCAGGCCCGCACGCTGGTGACCGAAGAGAATGCCGGCGGCAACAACAACATCACCACCGGCGATGGCGACAATGTCATCCTCGGCGGCGCGGGCAACAACACCATCACCACCGGCAACGGCAACAGCGTGGTGCTCGGCCATACCGGCGCGGTGGATCTGGACCGGCTGGCCACGCCCAACCTGTTCGGCCGTGCGCCGGACGTGATCGGCCGCTACCTCGGCCTCGACGGCTCACAACTCTCGGGCACCACCGTCACCATCACGGTGGGCAACGGCAACAACGTCGTGATGGGTGGCAAGGGCAACAACACCATCATCACCGGCTCGGGCAACAACGCCGTGTTCGGCGCGGCCGGTTCGGTCACGCGCGACGGCAACAACGGCAATGTCGTGCTCTATGCCGAGACGCTGGAAGAGACGTTGGGCGGCAACAACACCATCCGCGCGGGCCTTGGTGCTTTCGGTGCCAATCTCATCTTCGGTGGCGCTGGCAACAACCAGATCTCGGCGGGCCATGGCGCCAATATCGTGTTCGGGCATCTGGGCCTGGCCAACCTGGCCTCCTTCCTGCTCTACACCGACCCACAGCGCGCCGACGGATCGCGCCCCGACCTGATCGCGCGCTATGTGCCAGAGCGCGGCTCGATCAGCCCCGGTGCGGTGTGGCCCACCACCGGCATCGACCAGGCGCCGCCTGTCACCATGTCCGCGATCACGGTCGGGCGTGGCAACAACTTCATCTTCGGCGGTGCCGGCAACAACGTCATCTCCGCCGGCGACGGCAACAACGCCATCTTTGGCGCAGCCGGCGCGGTCACCCGCGGCAATGTCAGCAAGGCTGTGGTCTATGCGCAGACGATCGAGGAAAACCTCGGTGGCACGCACACCATCCTGGCCGGCAATGGCACCAACCTGATCTTCGGCGGCGCGGGCTACAACACCATCTCGGCCGGCAGCCGCAACAACATCGTGTTCGGCCATCTGGGCGTGGTGAACTACAGCGTGCTGACGAGCTTCACGCCCGAGCAGCGCGCCTTCGGCGAACAGCCCGACCTGGTGGGCCGCGTGCTGCCGACCATCGGCAACATCGCGCCGCGCACGACGGACCCCTTCGTCACGCTCGACCAGCCGCTGGCCGTGGCCGGTTCGACTATCCGCCTGGGCAATGGCGCGAACATCGTCTTCGGCGGTGCTGGTGACAACACGATCGTCGCGGGCACCGGCTCCAATGTGATCTTCGGCGCCGGCGGCGCGGTCTCGCGCGATACGCGCACCGGTTCGATCTTCTTCGCCGAGACGCTGGAGGAAAACCAGGGCGGCAACAACACCATCTATGCCGGCCTGCGCGCCGTCACCTCCCAGGTGATTTTCGGCGGGCCGGGCACCAACACCATCCAGGTGGGCAATGGCGCGAACATCGTGCTGGGCCATCTGGGCTATGTGAACGCCGGCGTGTTCAACGCCTTTAGCACCGAGCAGCGGCTGGACGGCATGAACCCCGATGTGGTCGCGCGCATCGTGCCTGAGCGCGGCAACATCACGCCCGCCACGCCCAATGGCTGGACCGGGCTGGATGTTGCGCCCACGCGTGGCGGTAGCACCATCACCGCGGGTTCGGGCAACAACGTCATCATGGGTGGTGCCGGCGACAACACCATCTACACCGGCTTCGGCAGCAACATCGTCTTTGGCGCGGCGGGCCAGGTCAGCCGCGATGCGATGACGCTGAAGGTGATCCACGCCTCGACGGTGGAGGAGACGCAGGGCGGCTTCAACACGCTGCGGCTGAACCCCTTCGGCACCAACACGCAGATCGCCTTCGGTGGACCTGGCGGCGCCGACATCCAGACCGGCTACGGCCGCGACATCATCTTTGGCCATCTCGGGCGCGTGGTCACCGCACAGCCCGATGCAGCACCTGCGGCCGGCGACCTGCTGACCGGCATCCTGGGCGGCATGGTCACACTCACCGGCACCATCGTGCCGGTCATCGGCAACATCCTGCCCGCGACCACCGGACCCTTCGCTGGGCTGGGCACGCCGCCCACCGCGCCGCGCGCCTCGATCATCTCGGGTGGCGAGGGGAACAACATCATGTTCGGCGGTGCCGGCAGCAACAGCATCACTGCCGGCGGTGGCGACAATATCGTGTTCAGCTCGGCCGGCCAGGTCGTGCTGAACCGCGTGGCCGACACGGCGACGCCTTCGCTGACCGAAGGCGGCCTTGCGACGGCCGCGACGCTCACGCTCGGTTCGGGCAACAACACGGTGTTCAGCGGTCCTGCCACCGGCGGCGGCCCGGTGGTGATCGCAGCCCCCGTCACCGGCTGGGGCGGCACGGGCCCCGTGGCGCTGTTCTCGGGCGGCGAGGCGGTGAGCACCGCCTCCTCGCTCGCGCAGCTCGCCGCGGCAGTGTCCGCGCCCGCAGTGGAGCCGCCGGGGAGCGGTTCCTCCGGCACGCTCATCTACGACGCGGCCACCGGCCGCTGGGTCGAGGATGACGAGCAATCCGGCACCTTGCTCGGCTCCACCGCGGCGACGCCGGTGCTGCTGAGCACCATCGCAACGCCCGGCGGCCAGTCGGTCGCTGCGTGACTCTCCAGGGCGCGGCCGACCGCGCCCGGCAAGAAACAAACTGACGGGAAAGGTAGAGTATGTCGAACGAACAGCCGGCCACGAAGACCTCGGTGCAGGGTGGCACGACCATCCATTGGGACGACAGCAAGATGGTGTCCTCCTACGCCAATGTCTGCAACGTGGCCGTGACCCGTGACGAACTGATGCTGTTGTTCGGCACCAGCCAGGCCTGGATGAACCCGACCGAGGAGGTCCGCGTCGTCCTGTCCAACCGCATCCTGCTGACGCCGCACGCGGCCAAGCGGCTGGCGGGCATGCTGCTGCAGTCGCTCGGCGAGTACGAGAAGGCTTATGGCAGCCTCGACTGACATTCCACCTCGGCCTGCCGGGACAGCACCGGCCGAGACTGCAGCCTGGTCCAAGCTGCATGGCGCGGGCGATGCCTCGGCCGCCGTGCAGCCATGGCTGGAACTCGCCGTGGCGACGATCAACGCCGCCGTGCCGGGGCCTGATGGGCTGCTCGGCGTGATGGGCGCCTTCGTCGCGATGCGCGGCCAGGATGGGCCCCGTTTTGCGCGCGTCGCCTCGGTGGGTGAGGGCGCGGTGAGCTTCCTGCTCGCCAAGTCCGCCGAGCGCTGCCTCCAAGTCGGCCGCATGTCGTTGAACCGCGACGAGCCGTCCTCAACCGTGCAGCTGGCGGTGCCGATCATGCGCGTCGATCGGCTGGAGGGCGTGGTGGCGATGGAACTGCCCATCGCGTCCATGTCGCGCATCGAGGAAGTGACGCGGCTGGTCCAATGGGGCCTTGGCTGGTTCTTCCGTGCGCCGGGCGAAGCCTCCACGCCTGATCAGGATTCCTGGGCCTGGCTCGCGCAGGTGCTGGATGCGGCGGAACTGCCCGTGGCGCTGGAAGCAGCCTGCACGGCGCTGGCCACGCGCGTTGGCCTGACGCGGGTCAGCATCGGCTATGGCGCGGCAGAGCGCATGCGCGTTCGCGGCACCTCGCGCGGCCGCCTGTCGGACCTGCCGACCGATTTCGTCGGCAGCCTGAGTGCCGTGATGAATGAGGCGGTGGAGGCCGACACATCGCTGCTGGTGCCCGCGCCGGAAGGTCAGGGCGCGGCGGTGGTCGCGCATCAGCGGCTGCTGCGCAGCCGTGAAGATGTGCAATGGCTGGTCACGCTGCCCGCAGCCCTGCCCAGGCCGGAAGGCGCCGTGACGCATGTGGCGCTGACGCTGGAGGGCGAGGGCACGCCGCCGGCGCCGGAACTGCTGGAGGCCTGGGGCATGGTCGCCGGCCGCCTGGCACCCGCCATCGCCTGGCGCCTGCGCGCCGAGCGTGGGTTGCTCGGCCATGCCGCGGCGGTGGTGCGGCCTGGGCCAGGCAAGCGGCCCTATATCCTCGCCGCCGTTGCCGTGGCCGTCCTGGGGCTGGCGCTGTTTCCTGTCACGCATCGCATCAATGCGCGCGCGACGGTGGAGGGCATGGTTCGCCGCACCCTGGCCGTGCCCTTCGATGGCTACCTGGCCGAGGCCAGCGTGCGCCCCGGCGATCGCGTGACCGCGGGCGCGACGCTCGCGCGCATGGATGACCGCGAGTTGCGCCTGCAACGCCTGGACTATCAGAGCCGCGTTAACGAAGCCCGCCGCCAGGCGGATGAGGCGATCGGCCGGCGCGACATGGCCGCGGCCGCCATCGCCAGCGCCCGGCGCGAACAGGCCGAGGCGGAGCTGCGCCTGGTGGAATCGCATATCACCCGCAGCGTGCTGGCCGCCCCTTACGATGCCATCGTGATCGCGGGCGATCCGCTGCAGAGCATCGGCGCGCCGATGCGCCGCGGCGAGACTGTCTACGAGATCTCGCCGTTGGAATCCTTCCGCATTGCGCTGGAAGTCGATGAGCATGACTTCGGCATGCTGCAGCTGGGGCAGGGCGGGCGGCTGGTGCTGGCATCGCTGCCCTATCATTCGTACCGGCTGGAAGTGGTGAAGGTGACGCCGGTGGCGAGCGCGCGCGATGGCCGCACCGCCTTCCGCGTCGAGGCCCGGCTGGAAGGCGTCGAGCCGCAACTGCGCCCGGGCATGCAGGGCATCGCCAAGGTCGAGGTCGGCACCTCGCCGCTGGCATGGGTGTGGCTGCGCAGCGTGGTGAACTGGGCGCGCATCAAGATCTGGGGCTGGATGCCTTGAGCGCGACCGCCGAAGCCCATCCCGAGCTCGGCCCCTATGCCGGTTTCCGCCCGCAGCTGAAGCCGGGGGTGGAGACGCATCGCCATACCTATCGTGGCCGGCCCTGGTATGTGTTCCATGACCGCGCGGCGCATCGCTTCTTCCGCGTGTCCGTCAGCGGGGCGGCGATCCTCTCGGCGATGGATGGCAAGCGGACGCTGCTCGAAATCTGCGAGATGCTGGAATCGGATGCCGATGAGCGCCGGGCGGCGGCGACCTTCATCGGCCAGCTCGCCGGCATCGGCCTGCTGCGGCACGAACACCTGCCCGATGCGGCGGCGATGAGCACGCGCCGCGCGCAGGAACGCAAGCGCACCCTGCTGCAGCAGATCAAGTCGCCGCTGTTCTTCCGCATCCCGCTGTTCGATCCGACGCGGATGGTCGATGCCGCGCTGCCCTGGCTGCGCTGGGTGTTCGGGCCCGTCGGCATCGCGATCTTCCTGGCGGTGCTGGTGCTGGGCGGCGTCAACGGGCTGATGCATTGGAACGAGCTGA
>JAIXVH010000238.1 GCA_027483125.1 Acetobacteraceae bacterium
GATCCGTCTCCGGATGCGCTTCAAGGCCGATATCGCCGCCGACCGGGATCGACATCAGCGTCACCTGCAGATAGCGCCCGCTCCAGGCGACGGCGCGATAGTCCAGGTTCGCCTTTGTCGCGTGCTCAATGTCGAAGGATTGCGGCTTCGGGCCAATGTCCTTGATCGTCATGGTGACCTCATCGCGCATGGCTGCGGGCGCAGCCTTTTGCTGGTCCGACCGGTGTCGCCATTCCACGAGCCCAACATATGCGCGGCCGGTGGCTGACGTCCTTGCTGCACATCAACGCCCGAGATCGGGAAAAGCACCGACATGGTCGAAGTTTATTTCGTTTGCCCGTTAAGCGCCTTGATGCGAACTATCAGGGACACCCTCGGTCGCCCCCGCCTGCCGCGCGTTCGACCCGTGCGACCCCGCCCTCCTTCGGGCTGCGGGCATTCGGCACCAGGTGCCCCAAAGGAAAACCAGCATGCTGCCTGCACCAACAGCCGCGGCAATTGGCAGCGGCCTCAGCGAGCAGGAGGCCGCTTCCCGCCTGAAGGCCGATGGCCCCAACGAATTGGCGCACACCGGCGGACGAACGCCATTCCGGATCGTGCTCGAGGTAATGCGCGAGCCCATGCTGGCGCTCCTGCTCGGCGGGGGTGTGCTCTACCTGCTGCTCGGCAGCCACGAAGAGGCCCTCATCCTCCTGGCCTTCGCGCTCTTCTCCATCGTGATCACGGTCGTCCAGGAAAGCCGCACCGAGCGCGTTCTGGAGGCGCTGCGCGACCTGACCAGTCCCCGCGCGCTGGTGATCCGCGGAGGCGAGCGCAAGCGCATTGCCGGTCGCGAGGTCGTGCGCGGTGACCTGGTGGTGTTGGCGGAGGGCGATCGCGTCCCGGCCGACGCCAGGCTCATCGAAGCAGGCGACGTCCAGACCGATGAATCGCTGCTGACGGGAGAGTCGGTTCCGGTGCGGAAGGTGGCCAGCGCGGCATCGCGACCAACGCGCCCGGGCGGGGATGATCTGCCGCATGTCTTCTCGGGCTCGCTGGTGGTCAGGGGCAGTGGCATCGCCGAGGTGACGGCGACCGGCCCGCGCAGTGAGATCGGCCGGATCGGCCAGTCACTCAGCGCGCTCGATCCCGAGCCACCACGTCTGCAGATGCAGATGCGACGGCTGGTGAAGCTCTGCGCGATCTTCGGTGCAGTCGTCAGCGTGTTGGCGGTGGTGCTCTACGGTACCTTGCGCGGTGGGTGGCTGGATGCGCTGCTGGCAGGCATCGCCATTGGCATGTCGATGTTGCCGGAAGAGTTGCCGGTGGTGCTCACCGTCTTCATGGCGATGGGGGCCTGGCGTATCTCCAAAGCACGGGTGCTGACGCGGCGCGCGGCGGCGATCGAGACGCTGGGTGCTGCGACGGTGCTGTGCACCGACAAAACCGGGACACTGACGCAGAACCGCATGACAGTGGCCGGCCTGTGCCTGCCAGATGGCAGTGAGTTTCACCCGCGGGATGGCGCGATGCCGCTGGGGTTTCGTCTGCTTGTCGAGACGGGCCGGCTGGCCAGCGCGCCGCAGCCCTTTGACCCAATGGAGAAGGCGTTCCACGCGATGGCCGAGGGGATGGCCCAGCCCGCGCTTGACCTCACCCGTACCTATGGCCTTCGCCCCGATCTGCTGGCGATGACGAATGTCTGGCGGTCCGGCACCGAGACCATCGTCGCCACGAAGGGCGCGCCCGAGGCCATTGCCTTGCTATGCCGCCTCGATGCCGAGGGGCGCGCCGCGCTGACCATGAAGACCGAGGCCCTGGCTGGCCAGGGCATGCGCGTGCTGGCCGTGGCTCGCGCCGAGCACAGCGGCGAGGCCTTGCCGGGGGGGCAGGACGGCTTCGCCTTCCGTCTGCTGGGCCTGGTAGGGCTCGCGGATCCGCTGCGGCCCGGCGTGGCGCAGGCGGTAGCCGAATGTCGAACGGCCGGAATTCGCGTCGTCATGATCACTGGCGACTATCCGACCACTGCCGCCGCTATCGCGCGCCAGGCAGGGCTGGACGCCGAGACCATCGTGACCGGCGAGGCGCTCTCGATCATGGACGACGCGACGCTGGCCATACAGGCGCGCGAGGCGACCGTATTCGCGCGGATCATGCCCGAGCAGAAGCTGCGGATCGTGGTTGCCCTGAAGGCGAATGGCGAGATCGTTGCCATGACCGGCGATGGCGTGAACGACGCGCCCTCGCTCAAGGCCGCGCATATCGGCATCGCCATGGGCGGGCGTGGTACCGACGTGGCACGGGAGGCTTCGTCGCTGGTGCTGCTCGATGATGATTTCGGATCGATCGTCGCCGCTGTGCGCTTGGGAAGGCGCGTGTTCGACAATCTGCGCAAGTCGATGGGCTTCATCATCGCCATCCATGTGCCGATTGCGGGCCTCGCTCTGCTGCCGCTGATCTTCGGGCTGCCGATCCTGCTATGGCCGATGCACATCGCCTTCCTGGAGATGGTGATCGACCCGGTCTGCACCCTGGTCTTCGAGGCCGAGACGGAGGAGGAGGGAATCATGAAACGCCCGCCGCGCGACCCCGCGGCCCCCCTGTTCTCCGCCTCGCTGCTGGGCTGGAGCGTGCTTCAAGGCGCTGTCGTGTTCGCGTTGACAGCGGGCATCTACCTCGAGGCGCTGGATGTCGGCATGCCGGAGGCCGAGGTCCGGTCACTGACGTTCTTCGCCCTGGTGCTGTGCATCATCGCGCTGATTTTCGTGAACCGATCCTTCAGCGCCTCCATTGTCACGGCCTTTCGGCGGCGCAATGCCGCGCTGCGATGGGTCATGCTGGCGGTCATGGTGATGCTGGGGATCACGCTGCTACTGCCCTTCGCACAGCGAATGTTTCGCTTCGGCCCCCTGCACACGGACGATCTTGCAATGACGGTTGCGGCCGGGCTGGCGACCATCCTCATCCTCGAATTCCTGAAACCGCATTGGCGCGAGCGCCTGATCAAGTGACGATGTCCTGGTACAATCTCGCGGTGGTGCTCGGCTCGGGCCGCTGATCGGCCTGGGCTGCCTTCCATGTGGCGTCCAGCCAGAGGTTGGTGAACAGAAAGGCGCCGGGCTCAGCAGCATGTCGGGCGTCAGGATGCCCGACAGCTGCCCCGACCCCGCCTCGATGCCCAACTCATGCGCGACCATGGCAACATCGCGCGGCGCCCATTTGCGGACGCGAGCCATGGGCCGGCGAGCCGGATCACCTGGACACCTCCGGAAACCGACTGCCCGCGGCAGATCTCGCCCGCCGTTTTGCCCTGCGTTAACTCAACCTAGGACTGCCGCAGCAGCCCGATGAACTTTTCCGGCGTCGCACCCTTCCTAGCCATATCGGCTTCCTTTTCCGGGGACGACTTTCTCACTTCGAATGGACCGAGTTTTGGGGGGAAGGTTATTAACAATGGCTAGGTTACGGAAGGAAGGCCCGTGCGCGAAATGCCACGGCGAGCGCGGAACCCGCGGCCGACAGCCTTAATCATTTTTTAAGGCGCGCCTCAGTAGGGAAGACAAATCTCAACAAGCTTGGATTCGTCATGCTGCCACGCCCGCTCTTTCGCCCCCTCCAAGCAGCCAAATCGGGCGACACCCCAGTCGCAGAATGGCGGTCGGCGGAAACCTATCTGCAGGACATCCAGGACGGGCCGGCGGCCGCGATCGATATCCTGCTGCAATTCACCCCCAGCGCCGATCCGGCGCAGCTCACCGACGCGCTCTACGCTGTGGGCGGCATCCTTGCCGAGGTGGTGCGCGCCGCCGATGCCGATGCCGGTCCGCTGCTGCGGGTGGAACTGCCGGCGGGGCAGAACCTGGAGGATGCGGTGGACATCCTCGGCAAACAGCCCGGCGTGCTCTTCGCCGAACCCAACCAGATCCTGGAGATCACCTCGCCCGGGTCGGAGGCGCAGCTTTCTGGGATAGCGCCGGGGGCGCTGCCTGATGATCTGTGGATCGAGGCCACCAGCAACGACTCAAGCTACACCAGCGGCA
>JAIXVH010000313.1 GCA_027483125.1 Acetobacteraceae bacterium
GCATTTCGCCTTCCACGGCTATGAGAACCGGATGCCCCTGCCCGGCATCGCGCCGCTGAAGCTCGGCCATGTCGCCTGCTTCGCGCCCGACCCGGCGGCGACGGCGGATTTCTTCACCGACCAGCTGGGCTTCCGCGTCTCGGACTGGATCGAGGACCGCTTCGTCTTCCTGCGCTGCAACCATGAGCACCACACGGTGAACTTCACCCGTGGCCCGGATGCGCGCATGCACCACATGGCCTTCGAGCTGCGTGATGCCGGCCACATGCACCGCGCCGCCGATATCCTGGGCGGGCAGAAGGTGCCCATCCTCTGGGGGCCGGTCCGCCATGGCCCTGGCCATAACGTCGCGATGTATCACCGCGACCCTGAAGGCAACGCGATCGAGCTGTTCCACAGCCTGGATTGCATGACCGATGAAGCCCTGGGCTTCTGGGACCCTCGCCCCTGGCACCGCGACCGCCCGCAGCGCCCCAAGACCTGGGTCGGGCTGCCGCGCGATGTCTGGGGCCTGCCGCCCTCGCAGGCGTTCCTGGAAATGCACCGGCTGCAACTGCCCGAGGACAAGGGCTGACATGACCCCGGACAGCGCCACCATCCTCGCGCTGGAGGACCAGCGTTTCCAGGCGATGATCAGCCAGGATTTCGCCAGGCTGGACGCGCTGATCGCCGATGACCTGCGCTTCGTGCATTCCAACGGCGTGGTGGAGGACAAGGCCGAGTTCATCCGCAAACTGCGTGACGGCGAACGGCGCTACCTGCGCTACGCGGCGCTGACCCGCGAGGTGCGGCTCGAGGGCGGCTTCAGCTTCGTCTTCGGCGAGGCGGATGCCGAGATCGCGCGCCCGGGCGGTGGCATCGCCACGCGGATGATCTATACGGCCATCTACCGCTGCGCGCCTGAACCGCGGCTCTTCGCCTGGCATTCGGTGAAATCCACCGCCGCTTGAGCCGGCGCGAAGACGGCGTCACTCTCGCCGCGTCCCAAGGAGTCCCCGCCGCCATGTCCGCCACGGCAGCCTCGAAGCGCGCCGCCCCGGCCGCCATCCTGATCAGCCAGACGGTCCTCAACCGTCTGCTGGCCGACATCCTGGACGGCCGCTTCGCCCCGGGCGCGCGGCTGCGCTTCGCGGAATTGCAGGCGGCCTATGAGGTGGGGGTGGGCACGCTGCGGGAAGCACTCTCGCACCTCGCCTCGGTCGGCATGGTCGAGGTGGATGCCAATCGCGGCTATCGGGTGGCCCCCGTCTCCGAGGCCGATCTGCTGGATGTCTCCAGCCTGCTGATCGAGTTCGAGCAGCGCGCGATCCTCTCCTCGATCGAGAATGGCGACACGGCCTGGGAGGAAGCGGTGGTGCTGACCTTCCATCGGCTCTCCGCCATCGAATCACGCCCGCGGGCCGAGCGCGCGGCGCGCTTCCATGAATGGGTGGCGCTGCACCGGGATTTCCATCACGCGCTGGTCTCGGCCTGCGGCTCGCGCTGGCTGCTGCACATGCGCGGCCTGCTCTATGACCATATGGAGCGGTATCGGCTGCTGTCGCAGCGCCACCGCCCGCAAGGCCCCGGTCGGCTGGCGGAGCATGAAGCGATCAAGCAGGCCGCACTGGAACGGCGCGGCCCGGAGGCGGCGGAACTGCTGCGCCGCCAGCTGCAATGGACGGTGGACAATGTGCGCCACTACGCGCCGCAATTCATCGGGCGGCCCGAGGGCTGAGCAAAACATCGAATATCTTGAAAGTTTCGAAAATCTTGCCATGATGCCGCCTGGGAATAGGAACGGCAGGACATGGACAGCGACATCACCTTCACCTCCGACGGGCTCACGCTGGCCGGCAGCCTGCATGTGCCCGATCACCGCGCGCCGGATCAGCGGCTGCCCGCGGTGATCGTCCTGCACGGCTTCATCGGCGCCAAGGACAATTCCTATTCCGAGGTCGTCAGCCGGCTGATGGAAAGCTGGGGCTATGTGGTGCTGCGCATCGATTTCCGCGGCTGCGGCAAGAGCGAGGGCAAGCGCGGCTATGTGCTGTGCCATGACCAGGTGGCCGATACCCGCAACGCCATGACCTGGCTGGCCGAGCGCCCCGAGGTGGACCCCGCGCGCATCGCCGTGCTCGGCCATTCCTTCGGCGCCGCCATCGCCGCCTATACCGCCAGCACCGATACGCGCTTCGCCGCCGCCATCATCTCCTGCGGCTGGGGCCATGGCGAGCGCAAGTTCCGCGGCCAGCACCCGACGCCGGAAGCCTGGGAGAAGTTCACCAACCTGCTGGCCGAAGGCCGCGCCCACAAGCAGCGCACCGGCGAGACGCTGATGGTCAGCCGCTGGGATGTGGTGCCGATGGCCGAGCACCTGCGCAAGAACCTCTCGCATCTGGCGCAGACGGTGGTGGCCGCCGACACCGCGCAGAGCATGTTCGACTTCAAGGCCGAGGAGGTGATCGGCCAGCTCGCCCCGCGCCCGGTGCTGTTCATGCATGGCGCCGACGACACGGTCACGCCGGTCGAACAATCCATCCGCATGTGGGAACTGGCCGGGCAGCCCAAGGATCTGGTGCTGATCACCGGCACCGACCATTTCCCGATCTTCGGCAAGGATAACCGGGGCCGCGACATTCTGAAGGGCTGGATGGAACGCTATTTCCCCGCCGACGCCGCATGAGCACGCGCATCGCGCCCGGCGCGCTGCGCGATTTCGCCGCCGCCATCCTGCACGCGGCCGGCACAGATGCGGCCGATGCCCGCGCCTGGGCCGAGACGCTGGTCTGGGCCAATCTGCGCGGCGTCGACAGCCATGGCGTGCTGCGCATCCCGCGTTACCTGGAACTGATCGGCAACGGCGCCATCAACCCCAGGCCCGCCATGGCGATGCGGATGCAGGCCGGCGCCATTGGCCTGCTCGACGCCGACCAGGCGCCAGGCCCCGTCGCCATGAACCGCGCGATGGACGAGGCCATCGC
>JAIXVH010000292.1 GCA_027483125.1 Acetobacteraceae bacterium
ACATCGCCGATCACCGGGTCGCAGCAATAGATCGCGCCCGGGTTGGCCGCCTTCACGCGTGCCACCGCATCCAGGATCGCATCCCCGATATCGGCGCCGCCGACATAGCCCGAGAGCACCGCATCGCAGCGCGGCAGCGCGCCGCGCTCCTCGATCCCTGCGAGGCATTCCCGGATCAATTCGCCGCCAAAGACCTGGCCGCGCCAGGCGCCATAGCCGGTGTGGTTGCTGAACTGCACCGTGTGCACGCCCCAGACCTCGGCGCCCAGGCGCTGCAGGGGAAACATCGCCGAGGCATTGCCGACATGCCCATAGGCCACCCAGGATTGGATGGAGAGGATGTTCTCGGTCACTGCTCCCGCCATGGGTGCTGGTTCCACAAGGCCTGGTAGTTGGTCCGCAAGGCCTGCAATTCCGCCAGATACTGCTCGGGGGCGAGGAAGCGCAAAGGCAGGAACTGGTTGCGCGCGGCGGTCTGGAATTCAGGGTCCGCCACGGTGCGCTGGATGGAGAGCGATAGCCTGGCCAGCACATCGGCCGGGATGCCCGCGGGGGCGGCCATGCCGCGCATCGAACCTTCAACGACATCGAAGCCGAGTTCGCGCAAGGTCGGCAGCTCGGGCATTTCCGACCAGCGCGTGGCACCCATCTGCGCCAGCGGCCGCAGCAGGTTCTGGCGCATCTCGTTGATGCCCTCGGCGACGTTCATCACCGCCACCGGAATCGCGCGCGAGATCAGGTTCTGCTTGACCTGCGCGCTGCCACCGAAGGGCACGTGCAGGAACTGCACATTGGCCTTTCGCTCCAGCGCCAGCATCGCCAGGTGATCGTCCGAGCCGACACCGGTGGTGCCATAGCCGATGCCGCCCGGGTTGCGCCGCGCGGCCGCCAACAGGCCGGCAAAATCGCGGATGTCGCTATCCGCGCGCACCCAGATGCCGCCCGGATCATCAACGATATTCGCGATGACCTGGAAGTCTTCCAGGCGAAATCGCGTGCGCCGTTCGATCGGCAGCGTGACGATATGCGGCGTGTTGATGAAGCCGATCGTGTAGCCATCGGGCCGCGCGCGCGCGAGTTCGCCGAAGCCGATTTCGCCGCCCGCACCAGGCCGGTTCATCACCACGACCGATACGCCAAGGTCGCGCTCCATGAAGCGCGCGATGGTGCGGCCCGCGACATCGGTGCCGCCGCCGGCGGCGAAGGCGATGATCATGGTGATCGGCCGGTCCGGACGCCATTCCTGCGCGAGCGCGGATGCGGGCAGGATGGCGGGAATGGCGAGCAGTTGGCGTCGCTGCATGGCTGGTCTCCTCTGCATCCGTTCTAGCCTGGAACTTCGGCGATCAACCAGCCACGCGCGTCCATTTCCGCGCTGTCCCCCTCCGCGAGAAGGATGGTGGTGGTGTGGCTTTCCAGGATGGCCGGGCCCCGGATGCGCGCGCCGTCGGCCAGCGCGCCGAAGCGATGCACCGGCACCTCGCGCCAGGCGCCATGCAGGCGGATGCGCCGCGCGGTGGCGGGCGGCATGGGCGGCGCGGTGTAGCGCCCGGCATCGCCATCCAGGCGGCCGAGGGCCGCGACGCGCGCGTTGACCATCACCACCTCATCGCCCTCCAGCGCATAGGTGAAGAGCTCGCGGTGGCGATCATGGAAGGCCTGGCGCATCGCGTCGGGCGTGGTCTGGCCATCCAGGTTCACGGCGATTTCAAAGACCTGTTCGCCATAGCGCATATCAGCAGCGCGTGTGGTGCTGACGGGCCCGTCGAACCATTCATTCATGCGCGCGCGGGCCTGGGATTCCAGTTCCTGGAAGGCCGCGTCATCCACCGGCATGGCGCCGATGCTGCGCGAGACCTCGAAGCGCAGATCGGTGCGCAGCATGCCCCAGGCGGAGAGTCCGGCGGCGAAGAGTGGAACGGCGAAGCGTCGCATGCCGAGGTCGCGCGCCACCGCGCTGGCATGCAGTCCCGCGGCACCGCCAAAGGCCAGCAGCGTGGCGCCCCGCGGATCGACGCCGCGGCGCACAGTGGCCACGCGCACGCCATCGGCCATGCGCGCATTCACCAGGCGGATGATGCCCTCGGCCGTGGCGTCCTGGTCCAGGCGCAAAGCGGCGGCGAGGGGAGCGATGGCCGCGCGGGCGGCGTTCTCGTCCAGGCGCTGCGCCCCACCCAGGAAGCTATCGGGGTCGAGGTAGCCCAGCAACAGGTTCGCATCGGTCACCGTGGGCTCTGTGCCGCCGCGTCCGTAGCAGGCGGGGCCGGGCCGCGCGCCGGCGCTGCGCGGGCCGACCTGCAAGGTGCCATTGGCGCCGAGATGCGCGATGGAGCCGCCGCCGGCGCCGAGCGTCACGATGTCCAGGCTCTCCAGCGCGATGCGCTCGCCGCCGACTTCGCGGCCGCGGCCAAGCCGCGCCTGCCCGCCCGTGATCAGCGCGATGTCGGTCGAGGTGCCGCCCATGTCGAAGGTGACAAGGTCCTGATCCAGGCCCTCGCGCGCCAGCGCCACGCCGGCCGCGACGCCGCCGGCCGGGCCTGACAAGGCGGTTGCGGCGGCACGGCGCGCGGCCTCGGCAATGGGGGCCACGCCGCCATGCGAGAGGATGACAAAGACCGGGCCGGCATAGCCTGCATCGGCCAGGCGCTGCGCCAGGCGGCCGAGATAGCGCGACACCACCGGGCCCACATAGGCATTCACCACGGTGGTCGAGAAGCGTTCGAATTCCTTGATCTCCGGCAGCACTTCGTGGCTGGCGGTGACGAAGGCATCGGGCATGGCGGCGCGCAGCGCGGCGGCGGCGGCCTGTTCATGCGCGGGTGTGGCCCAGGCGTGCAAAAAGCAGATGGCGATGGCATCGGCGCCGCGCGCGGCCTCGATGGCATTGGCGAGGGACGCTGGGTCCAAGGCCGTGGCCACGCTGCCATCGGGGCGCAGCCTTTCGCGCACGGGCAGGCGCATGTGGCGCGGCACCAAGGGCGGTGGTGGCGCCAGGCGCAGATTGTAGCGCTCAGGCTTCAATCCCTCGCGCATTTCGATCACGTCGCGATGCCCCTCGGTGGTCAGCATAGCGACGCGCGCGCCCTTGCGTTCGAGCAGCGCATTGGTGGCAACCGTGGTGCCGTGCACGATGCGTAGCGTGTTGCGAAGCAGCGCGTCCAGCGTGATGCCGGCGGCGGTGGCGAGGTTGGCTAGGCCCGTGAGCACGCCCTCACTCTGGTCATGCGGGGTGCTGGCGGCCTTGGCCAGATGCGCGCTGCCATCGGGCCCGATGCCCACGACATCGGTAAAGGTGCCGCCGACATCGACGGCGATGCGCCAGGTCATGACGTGTAGCCCTCGCGCTGATCGGCGACGATGGCGGCGGGGTCGCGCGCAGTGGGCGCACCCCATCCGCCGCCACCGGCCGAGAGCAGATGCAGGCGTTCACCCGGCGCGATCGGCACCTCCACTTCCTTGGTGCGCAGTTCGCGCGTGCTGCCATCCTCGCGCAAGATGACGTAGCGATGCGGCGCGCTGTCCGCCCCGCCCGCCATGCCCGCCGAGCCATGCCGCGCGCCGTCGCCGGCTGTGTTCGCGAAGGCGATGCCGTCGCTGTCCAGGCGCAGCAGGAGTTCGGCCCCGGTGCCGCCGCGATGCTGGCCATGACCGCCGGAATCGGGGCGGAATTCGTGGCGTTCGAAGACCAGCGGGAAGCGCGCCTCGGCCATTTCCACGCTGCCGAATTTCAGGCCGCCGGCGCTGTGCCATTCGCCCGCGGTGTTCCAGCCATCGCCGGCGGAACTGGCGCCGCCACCGGGGCGTGCGTGGAAGAGATGCCAGACGAATCCACGGCCGCGCTTGGCGTCCCGTCCCTTGATCGCCACGCGGAAACGCCGGCCCCAGCCGCCGGTGGCGCGGTCAGGGCAGGCATGCTGCATGGCGCGCGTGATCGCCTCCACGATCTCGTTGCTGCAATGGCTGGTGCAGAGTGTGACCGGCTTGCCCTCATTGGCCCACACGATGCTTCCCTGGCGCGCGGTGATGCGCAGCGGGCGGAAGGCGCCTTCGTTCTTCGAGACATCCGCATCCAGCAGAAATGCGAAAGCCATGCACACGGCGCTGACCATGTTGGGGTAGGAGGAATTGACGAAGCCGGTTGCTTCATCGTCGCTGGCGGTCAGGTCCACGTGCAGCGCGTCGCCCTGCTTGGTGCAGGCGGCGCGGATCACGATGTTCTCGCGGCCGTGGCCGTCGTCATCGAGCACCGCCTCGCCGTGGTACACGCCATCGGGCCACTCACGCAGGATGCGGCGCGCATGCGCTTCGGACAGATCCAGGATGGCATCCACAGCGGATAGCAGGGGCGCGCGACCGTGGGATGCGAGCAGCGCCGAGACCCGCGCCGCACCCAGGCGCGCCGCGCCCACCATCGCCATCAGGTCACCGCGGACATCGCGCGGGATGCGGGTGTTGGCGCAGAGCATGGCGACCAGGTCTTCGCGCAATGCACCCGCGTCGCCGAGGCGGATCGGCGGGATGCGGATGCCCTCCTGCCAGATATCTGTTGCCCCTGGGTTGTAGCCGCCATGCGTGCCGCCGCCGACATCGGTGATATGCGCGCGCACCACGCTGAAGAAGCAGCGCGCGCCACCCTCGAAGACCGGCAGGATGATGGTCAGGTCCGGCAAATGCGAGCCGCCATGATAGGGGTCGTTCAGCAGGAAGATGTCGCCATCCTGGATCACCGGGAAGCGCGCGATCACCGCTTCGGCTGCGAAGCGCAGCGCGCCGACATGCACCGGGATGTGGTCGGCCTGCGCCACCAGCGCGCCATCGGCGCCGCACAGCGCCACGGAGAAATCGCGGCTGGAATTGAGAATCTGGCTGTAGGAGGTGCGCAGCATCGCCTCGCCCATTTCCTCCACGATGGCGCGCAGCCGGTTGTCGATGACGGCGAGGGTTACGGGGTCCATGAGCGGAGTTTGCGCGCTTGCGCGCCCCGCGCAATGCTGCCCGCGAAGGAGACCGACATGGAAGAGATGGCAAGCGGGCTGCGTTTTCCGGAAGGGCCGGTGGCCTGCGATGACGGCAGCGTCATCCTGGTGGAGATCGCGGCAGGGCGCATCACGCGCGTGGCCTCGGATGGCGCGAAGACGGTGCTGGCCACCACGGGCGGCGGTCCGAATGGCATCGCGATGGGGCCGGGCAACAAGCTGTACATCTGCAACAATGGCGGTTTCACCTGGCATGACGAGCCCGGCATGCTGCGCCCCACCGGCCAGGCGGCGGATTACGAGACCGGCCGGATCGAAGTGCTCGATCTTGCAACCGGCGCGGTGACGCGGCTCTATGACCGTTGCGGCGATCACAAGTTGAAAGGGCCGAACGACATCGTCTTCGACCCGGCGGGGGGCTTCTGGTTCAGCGATCTGGGCAAGGTGCGTGGGCGCGATCGCGATCATGGCGGCGTGTATTGGGCGGCGGCCGATGGCAGCCGGATCATCGAAGCAGCTTTCCCGGTCTTCGGCGGCGCCAATGGCATTTCGCTCTCCCCCGATGGGCGCGTGCTCTATGTGTG
>JAIXVH010000031.1 GCA_027483125.1 Acetobacteraceae bacterium
CGCTGGAAGAAGCGCGCGCCGAACTGCGCACGCTGACGCATTACGCCAGCCTGCCGGCGGAGTTGCGCCCCGCGTGAAGGCCCGCATCACCTTCGCCAATACCGGCATCATCGCGGAAGCCGAACCGCCGGCCAGCCTGCTGCGCGCCGCCATCCGCGAGAAGGCCGGCCTGCCCTGGAAATGCGGCGGCGGGTTGTGCGGCACCTGCCGCTGTTACATCGAAGCTGGGCGCGAAAATCTGGATGCGGTGAAGCCGAAGGAACGCAAGCACCTGACCGAAACCGAACTTGCCGAAGGCTGGCGCATGGCTTGCCAGACCTTCGCCAATGGCGATGTCACGCTCTCCTGGAAGGCTACTTCTTGATATCGGCCGCCACGGTCACCTGGTGCCCCGGCAGCAGCGCCGCCAGTGCCGCCAGCGCGGCCACGCCGCATGCCGTGTCCTGCTCGCCATTGCCGCCCGAGAGGCCCACGCCGCCCACCACCTGGCCATCCACCACCACCGGAAAGCCGCCGACAAACACGGCGAAGCGGCCTTCGAAACTGTGCTGGATGCCGAAGGCCTCATTGCCCGGCAGCGCCGGGCCGGTTGGCGGTGTGTTGAACAGGTGCGTGCTGCGCTTGTGGCCCGCCGCGGTGAAGGCCTTGTTCCAGGCGATCTGCGGGCCGGTGACGCGCGCGCCATCCATGCGTTCCAGCGCCAGCGGGAAGCCGCCTTCGTCGGTCACGCAGCAGGTCTGGGGCACGCCCAGCTCGGCGGCCTTGGCCAGAGCGGCGGCGACCATCGCGCGTGCCTCGGCCAGTTCAAGTTTCCATGCGCTTTTCATGCGACCTGCCGTATCATCTGCCCATGGGTGAGACTGACACACCGCTGGGCAGCGCGCATCTGCCCCTGCGGGACATCGTGCGTGAGCAGCTGCAACGCGAGATTCTCGCAGGCGTGCTGAAGCCCGGCGATCGCCTGGTGGAGGAGGAGCTGGGCCGGCGCTACGCCGTCTCGCGTTCGCCGATCCGGGAGGCGATCCGCACGCTGGCCAGCGAAGGCCTGGTGGAAGTTTCGGCGCGGCGTGGCGCGATCGTCGCCGGCATCACGCCTGATGAAGCGCGCGAATTCGTCGAGGTGCGCGCCTTGCTCGAGGGCTACAACGCGCGGCTCGCCGCCCGCTATCGCAACCCCGAAATCCTGGCCCGCGCCCAGGCCATCCTGAAGCAGGGCGCGCGCGGCAAGGGCGATCTGCCGGCGCTGAACGCCGCCTTCCACGACACGCTGGCCGAAGCCGCCGGCAACGCCACGCTGCGCGCCATGCTCGACACGCTGCGCAAGCGCTCCGCCCGCGTCTTCCGGCCGCAGAATGCCGAGGCACAGCGCGCCGTATGGGATGAGCATCGCGCCATCCTGGAGGCAGTGCTGGCGGGTGATGAGGCGCTGGCCGCCGAACGCGCGGAAGCGCATGTGCGCAACGCCGGCGCCGCATTCATTCCGAAACCGGTTTGACCCACATCAAGGCGCGCGTCTGCGCGCCGCGCATGCTTGGCCCCATAGCGGAGGGCCGTTCATGCGCATCCTGTTCATCCACCCCAACTACCATTCCGGCGGTGCCGAGATCGCCGGAAACTGGCCCCCAGCCTGGGTTGCCTATCTGACCGGCGCGCTGAAAAGCGCGGGCTTCGATGATGTGCATTTCATCGACGCGATGACCAACCATGTCGATGACGAGACGCTGCGCGCCCGCATGGGCGAATTGCAGCCCGACATCATCGGCACCACCGCCATCACGCCCGCCATCTACACGGCGGAAAACGTGCTGAAGATGGCCCGCGAGGTCTGTCCGCAGGCGCTGACCGTGCTCGGCGGCATCCATGCGACCTTCATGTACAATCAGGTGCTGGCGGAAGCGCCCTGGATCGACTGCATCGTGCGTGGCGAGGGCGAGGAGATCATGGTCGAGGTCGCGCGCGCCGCGACCGGCGATTTCAAAGCCGCGCGCGCCGGCATCAAGGGCATCGCCTATCTGGATGGCGACAAGGTGGTGGCCACCAAGGCCGCGCCCACCATCAAGAATCTGGACGCGCTCTCCCCGGACTGGTCGATCCTGCAATGGGAGAAATACACTTACATCCCGCTGGGCACGCGGGTCGCCATCCCGAACTTCGCGCGCGGCTGCCCCTTCACTTGTTCCTTCTGCAGCCAGTGGAAATTCTGGCGCGATTACCGCATCCGCGACCCGCACAAGGTGGTGGATGAGATCGTCAAGCTGCGTGACGAGCATGGCGTGGGCTTCTTCATCCTCGCCGACGAGGAACCCACCATCAACAAGAAGAAGTTCATCGCCTTCTGCCAGGCGCTGATCGACCGCAAGGTGGGGCTGCTCTGGGGCATCAACACGCGCGTCACCGACATCATGCGCGATGCGGATCTGCTGCCCTTCTATCGCAAGGCGGGGCTGATCCATGTCTCGCTCGGCACGGAAGCCGCGGCGCAGCTCAAGCTCGACATGTTCAACAAGGAAACCACGGTCGCGCAGAACAAGCGCGCCATCCAGCTGCTGCGCGATGCCGGCATCGTGGTCGAGGCGCAGTTCATCGTCGGCATGGAGAACGAGACCGCCGAGACGCTGGAAGAGACCTACCAGATGGCGCGCGACTGGGACCCCGACCTGGCCAACTGGTCCATGTACACGCCCTGGCCGTTCAGCGACCTGTTCCGCGAGCTCGGCGACAAGGTCGAGGTGTTCGACTACGACAAGTACAATTTCGTCACACCCATCATCAAGCCGAACGCGATGGAACGCGGTGAGCTGCTGGACCGCGTGATGAACAATTACCGCCGCTTCTATGGCCGCAAGGCGCTGTTCTCCTACCCCTGGGCGGGCAGCGGCGAACGCCGGCGCTATCTGCTGGGCTGCCTGAAGGCGTTCCTGAAGGCGGGCTTCCAGCGGAGATTCTACGACCTGGGCAAGGTCGGCTACTGGGGGCCGCAATCGAAGAAGAAGGTGGATTTCCACTTCGACACGCAGCGCCAGCGCGCCAATCCCGAACAGGTCGAATGGACCACGGTGCACAACCGCCGCAGCACCGGCGAAAAGCCGAAACCCGCGGTGCCGATGGCCTGTGGCGGCGGTACCGAACAGATGGCGGAGGAGGGCGAGACCCATGGTGGTCGCGGCCCTGCATGATGGCGCCGGCGCGGTGCAGCCACCCGCGCCCGGCCGCATCGGCCCCAATGCCGTGCTGCAATTGGCGCAGGTGCTGTTGCAGCAGGATGGCGCCGAACGCCGCGCGCAGGTCTTCCGCCGCGCCGGCCTGCTGAACCACCTCAGCGCGCCGCCCACCACCATGGTCGAGGAGGAGGATGTAGCGCGCCTCTTCACCGCGCTGCGCGATGAATTCGGCCAGGCAGCGGCACTGCAACGCCTGCGCGAAGCCGGCGCGCGCACCGCGGAATACCTGCTGGCGCACCGCATCCCGGCCTTCGCGCGGCTGCTGCTGCCCAACATGCCCGCGCATTTCGCAGCCGTCCTGCTGACGCGCAGCATCCAGCGCCATGGCTGGACCTTCCTGGGCTCCGGCAGCC
>JAIXVH010000409.1 GCA_027483125.1 Acetobacteraceae bacterium
CGCGCATCTACACAGATCTCTCCTTCTTCACCGCCGATCCGGCGCTGAACCGCGATGCCGCGAAGCTGTTCAACTACATGACCGGCTATGCCAAGCCCGAAGCGATGGAGCGGCTCGCCTTCAGCCCGCTGACCACGCGCCCCACCTTGCTCGGACTGATCGAGCAGGAGATCGCGCATGTCCAGGCAGGCCGGCCCGGCAGCATCTGGCTGAAGATGAATTCGCTGGTCGATGAGACGCTGATCGATGCGCTCTATGCCGCCTCGCGCGCCGGCGTGAAGGTGGAATGCATCGTGCGCGGCATCTGCTGCCTGCGCCCCGGCGTGCCGGGCATGAGCGAGAATATCCGCGTCAAATCCATTGTCGGCCGCTTCCTGGAGCATACGCGCGTCTGCGCCTTCGGCGGCGGCCACCGCATGCCCAGCAGGCGCGCGCGGGTCTATATCTCGTCGGCCGACTGGATGGCGCGCAACATGGATTGGCGTGTCGAGTCGCTGGTGCCGATCGAGAACGCGACCGTGCATGCCCAGGTGCTGGACCAGATCATGGTGGTGAATTTGAAGGATGACGCGCAGAGCTGGGAACTCAGCCCCGATGGCGCCTGGCAGCGCCGCAAGCCCGGCGCGCAGCCCTTCTCCGCGCATGAGTATTTCATGACCAACCCCTCGCTCTCCGGCCGCGGCAGCGCGCTCAGCCGTCCCGCCCGCGCGGTGCGCCGGCCCCGCCAGGACCGCGTCACGCATGACTGAGGCCATGGATACCTCGCGCATGTTGCGGGCCGCGCCACGCCCGCCGCGCCTGGGTGTCGTGGATCTCGGTTCGAACTCCGTGCGCCTCGTGGTGTTCGAGGGCTATTCGCGCAATCCGCAGGCGATCTTCAACGAGAAGGCGGTGCTCGGCCTGGGCCGTGGCCTGACCGCCACGGGACGGCTGAACGAGGAAGCCATCGTCCAGGCGCTGACCGTGCTGCGCCGCTACCATGCGGTGGCCGTCGGCATGGATGCGCATCCCGTGCAGGTGCTGGCCACCGCCGCCGTGCGCGATGCGATCAACGGCCCCGACTTCATCCGCGCCCTGCGCAAGGTCATGCCCGGCACCCCCATCGAGGTGCTGACGGGTGAGGCGGAAGCGCGGCTTTCGGCCGATGGCCTGTTGCTGGGCTTCGATGCGGCCGATGGCGTGCTCGCCGATCTCGGCGGCGGGTCGCTGGAGCTGGTGCGGCTGGAAAATGGGCGCATAACGCAGGCGGCCTCGCTGCCGATCGGGACCATCCGCCTGGCCGAACGCGCGGGCGGCGACATCACCCGCGCGCGCGCCATCGTCGAGAAGGAACTCACCACCGTGCCCTGGCTCAAGGATGGCAAGGGCGCGGACCTGTTCCCGGTGGGCGGCACCTTTCGCGCGCTGGCGCGCATCCATATGGCGCAGACCGGCTATCCGCTGGCGATCGTGCATCACTACGCGATCCGGCGTGAGGAAGCGCGCGACCTGGCCGGCGTGGTGATGAACGCCCCGCGGCGCGCGCTGGAACGCATGCCGGCCGCGCCTGCCAAGCGCCTGTCCGACCTGCCATTCGCCGCCACCGTCCTGCGTCGGCTGCTGCGCGCGACCGGCGCCGCGCGCACCGTCTTCAGCGCCAATGGCCTGCGCGAGGGCTGGTATGCGCGCATGCTCGAACCCGGCATGCGCGCGGCTGATCCGCTGCTCTCCGCGGCCGAGGAACTCGCCCAGTCCTTCGGCCGCAGTGCGGAGTTTCCGGCCGCGCTGGAGGCCTGGCTGGCGCCGCTGCAATTGCCGGAAACCTCGGGCGATGTCGCGCTGCAATCGGCGGCTGCGCGCATCTCCGATATCGGCAGCCACGACCACCCGGAATACCGCGCCGAGCAATCCTTCTTCCGCGTGCTGCGCCTGCATGGCGTGGGGCTGGACCATCACATGCGCGCCTTCCTCGCGCTCACTCTGGCGCTGCGCTACGAGGCTGAGCCGACCGCGCCTTTCCTGGCGCAGGCGCGCGCGCTGTTGAATGCGGCGGCGGTGCGCCGGGCGGAAACGCTGGGTGCCGCGCTGCGCCTGGCCTTCACACTGTCGGGCGGCGTGCCGGGCTTGCTCGGCGGCACCAGCCTGCGGCCCGATGGCCGGCGCCTGGTGCTGCGCCTGGAGGAGGATACCGGCGTCTTCGCCGGCGAAGCCGTGCTGCGGCGGCTGGAGGCCCTGGCTCTGGCGCTGGCCATGGAGCCGGTGGTGGAAGCCGGCTGACGACACACACGGAAGAGTTGCATCGTCTGGAATGATTACGCTACTGGCCGGCGCACCATTCTGGGAGCGCAACCATGTCGGGTTCCAGGCGTGCATTCATGCTGGGTGGCGGGGCTATGCTGTGTGGCTGTGCCGGCACCATCCATGACCTGCCTTCCGCCGGCAGCGCCCAGATTGCGAGCGCGCGCGACGAGATCGCGGCCCGTGACAACCCCATGCGCCGCAGCCTCTCGGATGCTGAGGTGGGCGCCGTCGTGCGCCGCGTGCACGCCCGCCTGCATGGCCCGGCGCATGCCATGTGCCAGGAGATCGGGCAGGGGCCTTGCGACTGGATCCTGCGCATCTCCCGCTCGCGCGAGGTCAATGCCAGCGCATCGGGGCGTGGCAGCATCACCATCAATGCCGGCATCGTCGAGATGGCGCGCAATGATGATGAGGTGGCGCTGGTGGTGGGCCATGAGATGGCACATCACGCCGCCAACCACATCGCGCGCACACGCTCCAACATGGAGGTGGCCGGCGCGGTCGGCGCGGTGATCGCAGCCGGTGTGCTGGTGGCCGCGGCCGCCGGTGGTGTGGCGTTTCGCGGCCGCGGCAATGAGCGCGTGGCGCGCGACGGCCAGGCGATCGGCCAGAGCCTCGGCCGCCTGGCATTTTCGCGCGACCAGGAGCGCGAGGCCGATCACCTCTCCGCGATGGCGCTGCACCGCGCGGGCTATGATCTGGCCGCCGCGCGGGGTTTCATGGTCACGCTGGCGCGGCTTTCGGGGCGGAGTTCGTCCTCCTGGCTGAACACGCATCCGGCCGGGCCCGAGCGTTTGGCCCATTATGATGCGGGAATGGCGGAAATCCTGGCAGGGCGTGCCCAACCGGTGCGCCGTGCACGGCCGGCGTGACAATTCTCTACAGGCTTCGTCAACCGCTTTGCCTTAATAGGCTTGCGTGGGTGGCCTTATCCGCCACATCTTGCCTGGATATCTGAGGATTCCCGAATGCCCATCAAGGCCAAGATCGGCACCACCGCGCTCGTCACGGGCGCCTTTGCCGCCGGCATCGTGATCGGCCCGCTCGTCGCCGCCTGGGCGCAGGAGGGCGGGCGCGCGGAAACCTTCCGCCTGCTGAACCTGTTCGGCGACGTGTTCGAGCGAGTGCGCGCCGAATATGTCGAACCCGTCCAGGACCGCGACCTGATCGAGAATGCGATCAACGGCATGCTGACCGGCCTGGACCCGCACAGCGCCTACCTCAACCCGCGCAACTTCCGCGACATGCAGGTGCAGACGCGCGGTGAGTTCGGTGGCCTCGGCATCGAGGTCACGCAGGAGAATGGCTACATCAAGGTGATCTCGCCCATCGATGAGACGCCGGCGGCGCGCGCGGGCATCCGGCCGGGCGACCTGATCACCCATCTGAATGGCACCACCACCCAGGGCCTGACGCTGCAGGAAGCGGTGGAGCAGATGCGCGGCGAGCGCGGCACCGCCATCCGCCTGACCGTGCGGCGTGAGGGTGAGCAGCGCCCGCTCGAAATCTCCATCACCCGTGACGTGATCCGCCCGCAGGTCGCGCGTTTCCGGATGGAGGGCAATGATGTCGGCTATATCCGCCTCTCCGCCTTCAACGAACAGACCGAGACGGCTTTGCGCCGCGCAGTGACCACGTTGCGCCAGCAGGCAGGCACGAATATGCGCGGGCTGATCCTGGATCTGCGCAACAACCCCGGCGGCCTGCTCGACCAGGCCGTGCAGGTGACCGACAACTTCCTGGAACAGGGCGAGATCGTCTCCACCCGCGCCCGCCGCCAGGAGGATGCGCAGCGCTGGAATGCGCGTGGTGGTGACATCGCGCAGGGCCTGCCGATCATCGTGCTGATCAATTCGGGCAGCGCGAGTGCTTCGGAAATCGTGGCCGGCGCGTTGCAGGACCACCGCCGCGCCATCGTCATGGGCACGCGCAGCTTCGGCAAGGGTTCGGTGCAGACCGTCATGCCGCTCGGCCCCAATGGCGCGATCCGCCTGACCACGGCGCGCTACTACACGCCCTCCGGCCGCTCGATCCAGAACCAGGGCATTTCGCCCGATCTGGAAGTGCGGGCCACCCGGGAAACCCCGCAGGAACGCCCGCGCGAGCGTGAGGCCGATCTGCGCCGGACCCTGCGCGGCGATACCGCGGCCGCCCCGCAGGCGACCCAGGTGCAACCGCCGCCGCTGAACCTGCCCGCGGGCCTCGCCGAGCGCGTGCAACGCATCCCGCCCGAAGGCTTCCCGGCGCTCGATCCCACACGCCCCGAGACCGATTTCCAACTGCAACAGGCCCTCATGCTGATGCGCGCCCTGCCACCGGGCACGCCGCTGAGGCGCGCGCAACGCTGAGCCGGTCATGACCACCGGCGCCTCTTCGCGCGGGTGGCGGCTGCTGGGCTGGTTCTGGACGATGGTGGGCGGCACGGTGATCGGGCTGGCCGCCACCCTTGCCATCCTGGGGGCGCCTCCGCCGGAACCCGAAACCCCACCCATCCAGGCGGAAGCGCCGGCGCTCGCGCCTCCGCCACCCACGCTGGCACCGCCGCCGCCCACGCCGCCCACCACGCTGCCCGCGGTGCCGCAGCCGCCGGCGCCGGAGGTGCGCGACATCGTCATCGCGGCGGCCGATCCGGCGTTGCTGGAACCCGGCCCGCATGGCCCGCTGCCGCGCGTCGCCGCCGATGGGCGGACCGCCATGCGCGTCTATGCGCGCCCGGTCGAACTGCGCGAGACACGGCCGCGCGTGGCCCTGGTGGTGGGCGGCATCGGCCTGAACATGGTGCTGACCGAGCAGGCCATCGCGCGGCTGCCGCCTGGGGTGACACTGGCCATCAACCCCTATGCGCCGCGCCCGGCCGCCATCATTGATCGTGCGCGCAGCCGCGGCATGGAATTCCTGATGGCGCTGCCGCTGGAACCCGCCGGCTTCCCGATGAACGACCCCGGCCCGCAGGCGCTGCTGACCAGCCTGACACCCGCGCAGAACGAGGACCGGCTGCATTGGGTGCTGAGCCGCTTCCATGGCTATGTGGGTGCGATCGGCGCGCTGGGCGCGCAGCGTGGCGAGCGTTTCGCCGCCCTCAGCGCGCCCTATCTCGCCATGCAGGATAATCTGCGCCGGCGCGGGCTGCTCTATGTGGAGGCGCGGCCCGGCGCGCGCGGGCCTGAACGCGCCTGGGGCAGGGCGGTCGATCTGCTGGTCGATGAGCCGGGCAACCGCGCCGATATCGATGCCAGCCTGCGCCAGCTGGAGGGTCTGGCGCGCGCCCGCGGCACCGCGCTCGGCCTCGCCGGCGAGATCACGCCGGTGGTGATCGAGCGTCTGGTCGGCTGGGCTGAAAGCCTTGAGGCGCGGGGCATCGTGCTGGTGCCTGTCTCCTCCATCATCCGCCGGCCCGAGGGAACGCCATGAGCCTGCCTTATCGCCCCAATGTGGGTGCGGTGTTGTTCAATGCGGCAGGCCAAGTGCTGGTGGCCCGCCGTGCCGACATGCCCAATGCCGAGGGCGCGCCCGGCGGCTGGCAATTGCCGCAAGGCGGCATGGATGGCGATGAGGACCCGCGGGCCGCGGTGCTGCGCGAGTTGGAGGAGGAGATCGGCACCGCCCATGCCGAGATCATCGGCGAGTATCCGGGCTGGCTGAACTACGACCTGCCGCCGGAACTGATCGGCCGGGCGCTCGGCGGCAAATGGCGCGGGCAGACGCAGAAATGGTTCGCGCTGCGCTTCCTGGGCGAGGATGCCGAGATCCGGCTGGACCTGGACCCGCATCCGGAATTCGATGCCTGGCGCTGGGCCGAACTGCGCGAGTTGCCGGCGCTGGCGGTGGCGTTCAAGCGGGACATCTATGTCGCGCTGGCCCGCGAATTCGCCCGATTCTGTTGAAAAGCCGGGCTTCCGGGGGGCGCGCGGGGCTGTTAGTCAAGGCGACCTGGGGCTTGGGGCCGATTCGGCCAACCGGGGCAGAGAAAGGGGGCCGGCCATGAAGATCACTGTCGAACGCGCCATCATCCTGAAGGCGCTGGCGCATGTGCAATCCGTGGTGGAACGCCGCAATACCATCCCCATCCTGGCCAATGTGCTGCTGGATGCGAAGGATGGCACGCTGTCGCTGACCGCGACCGACATGGAAATCGCCGTGGTCGAGGAGGTGGCGGGCGTGACCGTGACCCGGCCCGGCCGCACCACCGCGCCGGCCGCCACGCTCTATGACATCGTCCGCAAGCTGCCCGAGAGTGCCAAGATCGAGCTCGACCATCCGGGTGGCGATGCGCCGCTGGTGCTGCGCGCCGGCCGCTTCGTGACCAATATGCTGGCGCTGCCGGTGGAGGATTTCCCCTCCATGACCGAGGGCAAGCTGCCGATCCATTTCTCGCTGGGCGCGGCCGCGCTGCGCGGGCTGATCGACCGCACCAAATTCGCGATCAGCACGGAGGAGACGCGCTACTACCTGAACGGCATCTACCTGCATGTGGCCGAATCCGATGGCGCGGATGTGCTGCGCGCCGCCGCGACCGACGGGCACCGCCTTGCGCGCGTGGAAGAACCCGCACCGGCCGGCGCCAAGGGCATGACCGGCGTGATCATTCCGCGCAAGACGGTCAATGAACTGCGCAAGCTGGCGGAGGAAACGCAGGATGAGATCGAGCTGCGTGTCTCCGACACGAAAATCCAGTTCACCATCGGGCCGGTGAAGCTGACCTCCAAGCTGATCGACGGCACCTTCCCCGATTATGAGCGCGTGATCCCCAAGGCCAACGACAAGATCCTGAAGGTTGGCAAGAAGGAATTCGCCGATGCGGTGGCGCGTGTGGCGGCGATCTCCTCGGAGCGCTCGCGGCCGGTGAAGCTCTCGGTCGGGCCGAACCTGCTGGTGCTGGAAGCGTCCAGTGCCGAACAGGGCCAGGCGCGCGAGGAGCTGGATGATGGCAGCGTGGAATACAGCGCCTCGCCCATCGAGATCGGCTTCCAGGCGCGTTATTTGGCCGACATCACCGAGCAGATCGGCGATCGCGTGCAGTTCGAATTCGCCGATGGCAACAGCCCGACGGTGGTGAAGGATGCGGCGCGGCCGGAGGCGTTGTTCGTGCTGATGCCGATGCGCGTCTGACGACGCGCTGTATTGTGCCCTCAGGCGCCGGGCGCCCTCGCTACCGATCGTACGAGCCACCGACTTGGCTATGGCGCAGTTGAGGATCGGTGATGGTAAAGGCTCATGGGCGCCGGGCGCCCCTGTGCGGCGGCGTTCGAGACTTGTTTGACCGTAGGACCGAGGTTGCATGACCTCCCTCGCCCTCACCCGCCTGACGCTCACCGATTTCCGCAGCTACGCCGCCGCCACGCTGCCGATTGCCGCGCGCATGGTGCTGCTGACCGGCGCCAATGGCGCGGGCAAGACCAACCTGCTGGAGGCTGTCTCGCTGCTCGGCCCGGGCCGTGGTTTGCGGGGCGCGC